>JANLFZ010000126.1:0-5446 GCA_024653385.1 Thermoguttaceae bacterium
GCCGCAACTTCGGGCTTCGGCTTCTGATAGCCCAAGAAGTGCATGGTGGCCACGGCCGCACCCGCTCCCAAGGCCAGACAGATCACGCCCACCGAGACAATCGTCGGCACCTTCGCTTCGTCCGCCATCGTGAACCTCCCTTGCGCACTGCCGCGTCGGTTCGACGCGGGCCGAACACCGGCGGGCGGTCGGAACGGCTCCGAAATCGCGCTCCTGCCGGTGCGTGGCCTCAGCCTAGTGGCAACGTGGCACGGTGTCAACAATTGACACGGCGCCGTCGGATCGGCACACTAGCATCCTGCAAAGGTGCTGCCGACATGCTTGAACTCAGTCCCCTGACGCGCATCGAGGGCCATCTGGCGATCCATGCCGAGGTGGAAGCCGTGGGCGATGCTTCGGGGCCCGGCGCGCATCGCATCGTGCGCGCCCGGTGCGAGGGCGAGATGTTCCGCGGCTTCGAGGTGTTGCTCGCGGGACGCCACCCGCTCGACGCGCCGCAGATCGTGCAGCGGATTTGCGGGGTATGCCCGGTCGCCCACGGATTGGCCTCGATTCGCGCCCAAGAGTCGATCTACGGGATTACCCCGACGGCCAACGGCCGCTTGCTGCGGAACCTGATTCTGGCGGCCGACACGCTGCACTCGCACCTGTTTCATTTCTATCAGCTCGCGCTGTTGGACTATGTCGATGCGTCGGCGGTGCTTCGGTACGCGGGACGCGATCGTGCGCTGGGGGCATTGAAACAGTGGTTGGAAACGGCGACGGCTCAAGCGGCAAGCCCCGCGGCCGTGCCGGCGGCCCCGTTCTTGCCGCGGTTCGAGGGGCGCTATGCCGACGGCCTGGAGCTGCACTGGACCCTTCTGGCCCGCTATGGCGAGGCCCTGGCCATGCGCCGCACGGCCCACGCCATGGGCGCGGTGTTCGCGGCGCGTCTTCCGCACGGGGCTTCGCTCGTTCCCGGCGGCTGTACCCAGACGCCCACGGCGGAACTCGTGGCCCAGTACCGGACGCGCCTGGCGCGGCTGGCCGAGTTCATCGAGCGGGCGTACTTGCCCGACGCGATCGCCGTGGCCCGCGCGTTTCCGCAATACTGGGAGATCGGGGGTGGGTACGGGAACTTCCTGTGCTTTGGCGACCTGGAGCCGGACGGGGCCATCGCGCGGCTTGCGGCCCCCGGCGTGCTGTGCGGCAAGACGTGGGCGCCGCTCGACGAGCAGGCGATTGCCGAGGACGTGGCCTCGTCGTGGTTCTCGTCGCCTAGCCGGCTGCACCCGGCGCGCGGCCAGACCAAGGCCGAGCCGCGCAAGCCCGGCGCGTACTCGTGGCTGAAGGCCCCGCGCTATCGCGGCCTGCCGATGGAGGTCGGGCCGCTGGCCCGGATCCTCGTGAACTACCATTCTCCACACCCTTGGTCGGGCAGGCAGGAGGTGGATCGGGTGCTCGCGTCGGTGGGAGTGGGACCCGAGAAACTGGTTTCGGTGATGGGGCGGACGTTGTGCCGGGCGATCGAGGCGGCGATGGTCGCGCGCCAAGCGGCCGCGTGGCTTGCCCAAGTCGAGCCCGATGCGCCGCCCGCACGCCCGTTCACCCCGCGCGACGGGGTGGGCCATGGTCTTGTCGAGGCGCCTCGCGGGGCGCTGGGCCACTGGCTGGCCATCAAGGACGGCAAGATCGCGCACTATCAGTGCGTGATGCCCACCACGTGGAACTGTTCGCCCCGCGACGACGCGGGCCAGCCGGGCCCGGTCGAAAAGGCCCTCGAAGGGCTCGTGGTCGCCGACCCGAAGCAGCCGTTGGAAGCAGGCCGAGTGGTCCGCTCATTCGACCCCTGTCTGGCCTGCGCGGTACACTGATCTGGTGCGTGAGAAACGGTGCGGTCGATGAAGCTCACCCGGCGGCAGTTCCTGGAAATCGGCTCGGCCCTGGCGTCCTTGATCGGGCTTCCGCATGCGGAAGGCAAGGTCCTTGCCGAGGGGGTCGAACGCCTTGCGCACGGTCGGATTCGGGTGCTGTGGCTTCAGGGCCTTGCATGCAGCGGTTGTTCGGTTTCGCTGTTGAACGCCGAGAACCCGCCCATCCTTCAGGTCTTTCTCGCGCAGGTCGCCTTGGCATTCCATCCCACGCTGTCGGCGGCCCAGGGGCACTTGGCGAGCGAGGTCGTCGAACGGGTCGGGCGCGGCACCGATCCGTTTGTGCTCGTCGTCGAGGGCGCAGTGCCCCTGGAGCGGCCCGAGGCTTGCCGGTGGGCGGGGCGGCCTTTCGCGGAGACGCTCCACGGGCTTGCAGCGCGGGCGAAGTTCCTTGTTGCCGCCGGCACGTGCGCGAGTTACGGAGGCATCCCTTCGGCCGAAGGAAACCCCACCGGCGCAGCCGGCGTGCGCGAGTACCTCGAGAAGGTCAATGTTCCGTTCCAAGGCCGTTTGGTCCATTGTCCGGGCTGCCCGTGCCATCCCGACGATCTCCTGGCCGTGCTCGCGCACCTGGCCGCCAAAGGGTATCCCGAAGTGCGGCCCGCCACGCTGACGCCGGCGTTCTTCAGCGCCAGCAGCCTGCATGACGAGTGCCTGCGGGCGCCGGCGTTCACCATGCGGCTGTTCGCCACGCACTTCGGCGATGGCGAAGGGTGCCTGTATCAGCTCGGGTGCCGCGGCCACGACGCGACGGGCGATTGCGCGCGGCGGCGTTGGAACGGCGGGGTGAACTGGTGCATTCAGGCATCGGCCCCGTGCATCGGCTGCAACCGCCCGGAGTTCGCCAAGAGCCGCAGCGCGGGGTTCTACAACCTCGGGGGCCCGATGCGATGAGCGACGACGGCTTGGGCCGGCTTACCACCGAGGGGCGCAATCCCGCCTCCGAGGCGATCGACCGGCTTGCGCCGCTGGAGATCGTGCGACTGATGAACGCCGAGGATGCGCGCGTGGCCGACGCCGTGGCCTGCCAGGCCGAGGCCATCGCGCGGGCCATGGAAGTCATCGCGGCGCGACTGCGCGACGGCGGCCGGCTGGTCTATTTGGGAGCAGGCACCTCGGGTCGTCTGGGGGTACTCGATGCGGCCGAGTGCCCTCCGACGTTCAATACCCCGCCCGGACTGGTCGTGGGTCTGATCGCGGGCGGACAGGCGGCCCTGACGCAGGCCATCGAAGGGGCCGAAGACCGCGCCGAGGCGGCCGTCGACGACCTCCAGGCCGTGGCGCTGTCGGCCCGCGACGTCGTGGTGGGCATCGCCACCAGCGGCCGCACGCCCTACGTGCTTGCCGGGCTGGCCTACGCGCGGCAACTCGGAGCGTACACCATCGGCCTTTGCTGCAACCGCCAGACGGCCCTGGAGGGCGAAGTCGACCTGGCCATCACCCCCGTGGTCGGGCCCGAGGTCATCAGCGGCTCGACGCGGCTGAAGGCCGGTACCGCCACCAAAATGGTCCTCAACATGCTCAGCACCGGGGCCATGGTGCTTCTGGGCAAGACCTACGGCAATCTGATGGTCGACTTGCGCGCGACGAACTCGAAACTCCGCGAGCGTTCGCGCCGTATCGTCGGCACCATTGCCCGATGTTCTCCCGAGGAGGCCGACGCCCTGTTGGCCAAGTGCCACGGTGAGGTCAAGACGGCCATCGTCGTCGGCCGGCGCGGGGTAACGCCCGACGAGGCTCGGACGCTGTTGAAGCGTTTCGGCGGACACCTGCGTCGGGCGCTAGAGTTCTTCGACGACTCCGGGGCACCCCGGCCGGTCGCGGCGGAACTAGTCCTGGGGATCGACGGGGGCGGCACGAAGACCGCGGCTTGGCTGGCGCGGCGTGCTGAAGACGGCGAGCCGCTGGTCATTGGCCAAGGCATGTCAGGGGCGTCCAATCCCCATGCCGTGGGGTTTCCGGAGGCACTCAACGCGCTCGATGCCGCGGTGGCTGCCGCTTTCCGTTCGGCGGACATCGAGCCTGCCGAGGTTTCGGCCGCCGTACTGGCCCTGGCCGGTTCGGACCGCGACGAGAATCGGCGTCGGTTGGAGCGCTGGGCCCGCGACCGTCGGCTCGCGCGCGTGTTCCGTGTCGTGCATGATGCGGCCCCGCTATTGGCCGCAGGCACGCCCGACGGATGGGGAGTGGCCTTGATCGCCGGCACCGGGTCGTTCGCGTTTGGCCGGTCGCGCGACGGCGCCACGGCACGGGCTGGGGGCTGGGGCTACCTGCTGGGCGACGAGGGCGGCGCCTATGCCGTGGCGCTGGCCGGATTGCGGGCGGCGGCGCTTGCCGTGGACCGGCGCGGTCCGTCGACCGCGCTGGTCGATGCCTTCATGGCCCGCCTCGGCGTCGCCAGGCCGATGGACTTGATTCCCGCCGTCTATCGCATCGCCAACGACCGCAAGGCCATCGCTTCCCTCGCGGAGGTCGTGTTCGAATCGGCGACCCAGGATCTGAAGGCGCGGGCGATCGTCGATCAGGCAGCGGCCGATCTAGCGGGGCTGGTCCGTTCGGTTCTCGACAAACTGGAGATCCGCGAACCCTATGCGCTGGCCGTCTCGGGCGGCGAGTTGGTGGGAAACGCGGGGTTTCGCGACGCCGTCGTATCCCACCTGGGCAGTCATGGCGCTACCCCCAGTCGAGTGGCTATCGTGCGCGATCCCGTGGCCGGGGCCGTCCTTCTAGCGGCCAAGACGGTTGATGCTTGAGCCGGACGGCACGCGCAGGCGCAATTGCCCAGTGCCGTACTATTAGTTCGTGCAACCACCGCGATCGCGAAGGAGTTTGTGGATGTGGCAACGATGGGTATTGGTTCTCTGCATGACCCTGGCCGGTCTTGGCGCGGGCGGCAACGTGTTGGCCGGCGCAGCGGCGGGTGAGGCGGCGTCTGGGGGCGAGGTCGTGCCCGCCAGCGATGCCCACGCGGCGTCGGATTCGTGGGCGCTGGTCTTCGTGCTCTTGCTGGCGACGTTTGTGGGGTTGGGCGTCATCATGCGGGTTTCCCGCCTGCTGCACACGCCGCTGATGTCGCTGACCAACGCGATCTCGGCCATCGCCGTGGTGGGCGCGATTCTCGTGGCCGGACCGGATTATCCGTGGGGCATTCGCCTGCTGGGCGCCGTGGCCGTGTTCGCGGCGATGACGAACATCGTCAGCGGCTTCTTGATTACCGACCGCATGCTCCGCATGTTCAAGCAGACCCGCCAGGAGCCCAAGCCATGAGCCCCGCCGCCACGAACGTCGTGGTCCAGTCGGCCTACCTCGTGGCCACGGCCCTGTTCGTCTTTTCGCTGCACTGGATGAACGACCCTCGCACGGCCCGCCGGGGCGTCAAAGCCGGCGTGGCCGCGATGCTGTTGGCCGTGGCCGCCACTTGGCTTCAGCCCCAGATCGTCCACCACGGCTGGATTGTCGCGGCCGTGGTGGCGGGGATCCTCGTGGGGGTGCCGCTGTCGCGCGTTCCCTTGACCGCGGTCCCCCAACGTACCGCC
>JANLFZ010000126.1:5456-13814 GCA_024653385.1 Thermoguttaceae bacterium
TTGGCGGGTTGGCGGCGGGACTGGTGGGAACGGCCAAGTACTACCTCTGGCTCGCCGAAGACCCCGGTCAGTTGACCGCCTTCCGCACGAGTGCCATCGTGGCCGAGGTGCTCTTGGGATTCATCACCCTGACCGGCAGCCTCATGGCGGCGGGCAAACTCCAGGAACTCAAGTGGATCCCCCAACGCCCGGTGACGTACCCCTACCAGAACGTGAGCAACATCGGGCTATTGGCGCTGGCAGTGCTCTTGGGCGTCGGCCTGGTCGTCTGGCCGACCGGGGCGTTTGCCGCGGTGGCCTTCCCGCTGATCGTGGTGCTCGCGCTGGCCTTCGGCGTGCTGCTGGTCATTCCCATCGGCGGCGCCGACATGCCCACGGTGATCTCGATCCTCAATTCGTATGCCGGCCTGTCGGCCGTGGCGATGGGGTTCGTGCTCGACAACAAACTTCTCATCACGGCCGGGGCGCTGGACGGATCGAGCGGTCTGATTCTCTCGATCATCATGTGCCGGGCGATGAACCGGTCGTTCACCAACGTGCTGTTCGGCGCCTTCGGCAAGGTGCAGGCGGCTGCGGCGGGCAAGGACGACCGGGTTTACAAGGCCGAGACGATCGAGGGCGCGGCCCAGGTGCTCGAACAAGCCAGCTTCGTCGTGATCGTGCCCGGCTACGGGATGGCCGTGGCCCAGGCCCAGCACCGGGTGCGCGAGTTGTACCAGGAGCTTCAGAAACGGGGCATCACGGTGAAGTTCGCCATTCACCCGGTCGCGGGCCGCATGCCCGGCCATATGAACGTGCTGTTGGCCGAGGCCGACATCCCCTATGCCGACCTGGTCGAGATGGACGAGATCAACCGCGACATGCCGCAGTGCGACGTGGCGCTAGTGATCGGCGCCAACGACGTGGTCAACCCCGCCGCGCGCTACGACAAGACGACGCCCATCTACGGCATGCCGATCATCGACGCGGACAAGGCCCGGACCGTCTTCGCCATCAAGCGGAGCAAGAATCCCGGCTTTGCCGGGATCGACAACGAGTTGTACTTCCAGGACAAGACCTTCATGCTCTTCGGCGACGCCAAGGCCGTGGTGGGCGAACTGGTCAAGCACCTGGCCAGCCAGCGCGAAGCGGCTTGAACGGGCGCAAGCCTCGGCGCGATCCTGCTGGCAGTGCGCCGGCGGCGGCACCCTCCAATCCGGCTTGGCGGGATGAAGCCCTTGGATGCCAGCCGTGACGCGCGGCGCATCAATCGGCCAGATTGTGCTCGACCACCGCGCCGGTTGTCTTGCCGAGGTCGATGCCCGGGGGCTTCGGCCTGCCCTCGGCGGCGCGGTGCAGGTCGGTCATCACGTTGCCCGTGAACGAGCCAGTCCCCAGCCTGTGAACGGTTACTTTTACTCCTCCTCTTCCTCCTCGAGGTGCGCCTTCTCGATGATTTCCTTGGCGACGTTGCCGGGGACCAGGTCGTAGTGACTGAACTCCATCGTATAGCTGCCCTGGCCGCCGGTGATGCTCGACAGGGCCCGGGCGTAGGTCGTCACTTCGGCCAGGGGCACCTCGGCGATGAGGGTCTGGAGGTTCCCGCCGGCCGAATCCATGCCCAGCACGCGCCCTCGCCGGCCCGACATATCGCTCGAGATGTCGCCCAGTTTGTCGCCGGGCACGGTGACCTCGAGCTTCACGATGGGCTCCAAGAGGCTCGGCTTGCACAGGTTGAAGACATTGCGGAAGGCCATCGAGCTGGCGGTCTTGAAGGCCTGCTCGGAGCTGTCGACCGGGTGGTGCTTGCCGAAGTGCACTTCGACGCAGACGTTGGTCACCGGGTAGCCGGCGATCACGCCCCGGACAATGCGGTCGAGAAAGCCCTTTTCGACGGCAGGCAGGAAATTGCCGGGGATCGTTCCGCCCACGATCGAATCGATCCAGATGAAGTTGTGCTCGGGGTGGTAGTGGAACTCTTTCATCGAGGGGAAACGGGCCTTCGTGGCGAACTCCTCGGGAACGGTGCCGGCGGGGAAGGGGAACATGCGGATGTGGACCTCGCCGAACTGGCCGCGCCCGCCCGTCTGCTTCTTGTGCCGGTACATGCCCTCGCCGTTGGCCTGAATCGTCTCGCGGTAGGGGATCTTGGGTTCCTTGGTTTCGATCTCGACCTTGTCGCGGCGCTTGAGCCGTTCGCGGAGGATCTGAAGGTGCAGTTCGCTCATCCCATAGATCACCATCTCCTTGGTCTGCACGTCGAGTTCGCGGCGGAAGGTCGAGTCTTCTTGAGCCAGCTTGGCCAGCGAGCCGGAGACCTTGGCCTCGTCGCCGCGGCTCTTCGGCGCGGCGGCAAGGTTGACCATGGGGATGGGAAACGCAATGGCCGGCAGTTCGATCTCGCCCAGCGAGCTGCCGGTCTGGAGTTCTTCGACCTTGGTCACGGCGACGATCGCGCCCGGGCCGGCCTCGTCGATCGGCTGGGTCTCGTTGGCCTGGACCTGAAACAACTGCGCGATCTTGACCGGCTTGCGCGCGCCGACCACGGGCACCATCGAGTCCTTGACCAGTTTGCCGGAAAACACGCGGAGATAGCTCAGCTTCTGCACGAAGGGGTCGATCCGGGTCTTGAACACCTGGGCCACCAGCGGGCCTTCCGGGTCGGCCTGGACCTCGACCTCGGACCCGTCGGGCTTCTTGCCCTTGCGCCGGATCGTGTTGGCCGGCAAGGCGCACAAGGCCAGCGCCTCGAGCATCTCGGCAAATCCCGCGCCGGTCTTGCCCGAAACGCAGATCATGGGAATCAGGGACCCTTCGGCAACGGCCTGGATCAACAGGCGCGAGAGTTCGTCCTTGCCGGGTGGCTGGCCTTCGAGGTACCGATTCATGACCTCTTCGTCGGCCATGACGATCGACTCGATAAGCGATTCGTGGATCGCGGCCGGATCGACCAGGGCCCCGGCCGCGTCTCCGGGAGGTTCGAGCGTCCCCACCACGCCGCGGAAGTCGGCCCCCACGCCGAGCGGCACGTTCAGCAGGACGCACTCGGGGCCGAACATCTCCCTGATGCTCTCCAAGAGGGCCGGGAAATCGATGTTCTCGGCATCCATCTTGTTCAGCACGATCATCCGGCCGAGCCCCGCCTTGTGCGCCTCGGCAAAGACGCGGCGGGTGTTGACCTCGATGCCCGACTGCGCGTTGACCACGATCACCGCGGTGTCGACGCCCCGCAGGGCACCGATCGTCTGGCCGATGAAGTCCGGGTAGCCCGGCGTGTCCAGCACATGGAATCGCTTGCCGGCATGGTCGAAGAACACCGGAGTGGCCTCGATCGTGTACCGGTGCGATTTCTCCTCCTCGTCGAAATCGCAGATGCTCGTGCCGTCGTCCACGCTGGCCGGCCGGTTCACCATGCCCGTGGACGTAAGCATGCGATCGACAAGCGTCGTCTTGCCCGACGACTTGTGGCCGCACAAGGCGATGTTGCGGATGATTTCGACGGGGGTGGTTGCCATGAAACGTTCCTTGCTCTCTGAGTGGTTATGCACACCTGCCGGCGCGGAGGGCCGCGGGCAGTTCGATGGTCCCTTCGTACAATGCCCGACCGATGATACAGCCGGCCAGCCCTGCGGCGGCCAACCGGGTCACATCGTCGATGCTCGTCACGCCTCCCGAGGCGATCACCGGCAGGCGCACGGCCGAACGCATCTGAGCCATCGCCGTCACATTGGGGCCGGCCATCATCCCGTCGGTGCTGATATCGGTATAGACGAGGGCGGCCAGCGGCTCGTCGTCATACTGGCGCGCAAGGTCCACTGCCGCGACATCGCTGGTCTTTAGCCAACCGTGGGTCGCCACCCGCCCTTGCCGGGCATCGATGCCCAACACGAGTCTACCCGGAAAGGTGCGGCACATCCGGCGAAACCACTCCGGGTCCTGAAGCGCCGAGGTACCCAGGACCAGCCGGGCGACTCCCAGTTCGAGTAGGTGCCGAATCGTCGCCTCGGTGCGGATCCCCCCGCCCAACTCGCAAGGGACGGGAACCGCCTTGACGATCGACTCGACCGCAGGCAGATTGCCAGGCCGGCCGTCTCGCGCCCCGTCCAGATCGACCAGGTGGAGACACTCCGCCCCGAGGTCGACCCAATGGCGAGGATCCTGCCGCGATGGCTCGCCATTGTCGACCCAATGGCGAGCCATCGCGGCAGGATCCTCGCCAAAGACCGTCTCGCGGCCGTAGTCTCCCTGCCTCAGGCGAACGCATTTGCCACCGCGAAGGTCAATCGCCGGCCAGATTTGCACTCCAAACCGCTCCTAACCGCCCGAGCACGACACGACAAAACGGGTAATATTACATACCGCAACCGGGCTTGCAAGGTCGGCAAGGTCTCTCAACAGCCTCGCCACTCGGCGAAGTTCTTCAGCATCCTCAGGCCGTCCGACTGGCTCTTCTCCGGATGAAACTGCGTGGCAACCAAGTTGTCGCGCCATACCATCGAGCAAAAGGCATCGGGATAGTCCGTGGTCGTGGCCACCACTTCGGGGTCACACGGCACCACATAGTAGGAGTGGACGAAGTACACGTATGCACCGTCCCGCAGCCCATCGAGTATTGGACAGCGGCGCTGAATAGTCAGTTGGTTCCATCCCATATGGGGTATCGAGTATTCCTCTGGAATGCGGAATCGCACGACCTCGCCGCCGAGCACTCCGAGTCCTGGATGGCAGCCATTCTCGTAGCTTCGCTCGAACAGCATTTGGAGTCCCAGGCAGATCCCCAAGAATGGCTTGCCCGATTCGATCGCCTCGACGATCGCCGGCGCCAGTTCGCGCCGGCGGAGTTCTGCAATGGCGTCTTCAAAAGCCCCCACGCCGGGTAGAACAACTCGGGTTGCGGCCCGAATGGCGGCGGGATCGCTGGTGACCAAAGCCGGATGTCCAACCCTTTCAAACCCCTTTTGCACACTGCGGAGGTTGCCCATACCATAGTCGACAATGGCGATCATGAAAGGAGTCCGGTGTGTTGAAATGCTGGGGCTTCGATGAGGGCCGGTGCGGGCGCGACCGCTGGGTCTCACAGGTTTCGCAAGTACTCGACCATGGCGGCCGTACGGGGGACGGGATCCTCGTCAGGGGGTGGTTGGACGGCGAAATACCCCTGGAACCCGTGCTCGTCGAGTTTGGCCAGCAGGTCGGGAATATCGGCGTCGCCAAACGGCGCGGCAGGTTTTGCGCCGCCTCCTGACAAGGAAGAAGCCCCCACATTGCCCAGAATCACATGGACGACCCACGGTGCCAGCGCGGCAAGCGCATCGGACGGGGAGAAGCCGGCCGACGCGAGTTTGGCAGGATGGAAGGCCACACCAAGGCTTCCTTCGGGTAGGGCAGCGAGAAGTCGTGCAAGATCCTCTCCCGATTCGCTGCCGGTCTCAGCGGCCAGCAGGGTGCCAGCCCGATGGCCGTGGCGTCCCAAGTCGGAGAGCACTTCGACCATGAGTTTCCAGGAATCCGAATCCGGCGGGGGCACGCGGCCGATGTGATTAACGACGACCCGAGCGCCCAACTGGTAGGCAAAGTCCATCGCGGCCTTGGTGGCAGCGATGCGTCGTTCCAGGTCGGCTTCGGTGGCATACCCACGACGGGTGGCGAAGCCGAGCGCGGCAACCCGCAGGTTATAATCTCCCAGCATCTTCCGCACTTGCCGCAAGCCCGTGCGGGAAAGCCCGGTGGCAGAGACCTCGCCCCGGCCATCGATGACCACGGCGTTTACCCCCATCTCGGCCGTCGTGTGCAAGGCTTTGGCAAAGGGCATGCGCAAGCCAGCCAGTTCGAGGGCGAGTTTCATCGTGGACTCCGAAAGCGGGGTGTCATGCACTACCTCCTGCCTTTCTTGATTCTAGCGGCCGAGGCGGATGCGTCTATCGAGGGGAGGTATCCCGAGGCGACCGAGGTCTTCCACGCCACATTCGACGAGTCGCAGGACAGAGACTACGACGGTTGGCCCGATGGGTGGCGCCGGCATCAGGGCCCGGGTTATCCGCATTTCGTCAAGATCGCCATCGAGAACGCCCAGCCCCCTGCCGGGGCGCGCGCGCTGGTGATCGAACTCGACGGAGGGGGGGGCGTGGCACTGAGTCCGAACATTCCAGCCGCCCCGTGGTACGATTTTGTCGTCGAAGCGTACGTCAGAACCCGGGACCTGGTCCACGATCGCGCGTGGGTTTCTCTCGCGCTGCTCGACGAACGGCGCCTTCCCCGAATGACGCTAAGCGCCAACTCGCCGCTCGGGTTGTTCACCGACCCCGACAAGGTGCTGGTCACGTGTACTGCGTCCGGGCTGTCGCCCAAGGGCAATTCCCTCTCGTTGGAGCTATTGGATCCGCTCGGCAGCCGGATCGCGGGCACGGACCGTCGTTTCGTGCTCGACGAACCGAAGAAGGCGGCACCAAGCCCCAAGGTGCCGCAGAGTCTGGTCGGCAAGGTCGAGTGGAAGCCTCCGATTCCCGGGCCCGGCTTCTATCGCGTGCGGGCGTCGATGCCCGCCGAAAGCGGCCGTGTCCATCGCCGCGACCTGACTTTGGCCGTGATCGAACCTCGCCCGGGAGTGCCGGGCGGGGAGTTCGGATGGACGCTTCCCAACGGCGATCGGCCGCTGGGGCTGCGAAGGCTGTCCGAGTTGGTCGTCCAGTCGGGGGCCAGTTGGGTGAAGTACCCGCTCTGGCTGAACCGCGACACGCCTGACCGGCAAGTCGAGGAGGTCGTCGATTTCTTCGATCGACTGCGCGGCAAGGGGATCGAGATTGTGGGGCTCTTGGATCGTCCGCCGGACGAGGTGCGGTCGAGACTCGATCCGTCCAAGCCGCTGTGCGCCGCCGACGTCTTCAGCTTGGGGCCGGAAGTCTGGTATCCGTCGATGGAGCAGACGTTGACCCGGCTGGGCGCGCAGGTGCGTTGGTGGCAGCTTGGGCACGACCGCGACACGAGTTTCGTGGGCCTGCCCGGCTTGGCGGAAACCGTCCGCCGGGTGAAGTCGGAGATGGAACGCCTCGGCCGCGACGTGAACCTGGGAATCGGATGGAACTGGATGCACGAGCCTCCGGAGGCGTTGCAGGGCAAGACCCCGTGGCATTTTCTGGTCATGACGGCCGATCCCCCGCTGACCGACCGGGACCTTCCCCTTTATCTTGCCGCAACGCGGCGGCCAGGGGTGCGCCGTTGGGTCGTCATCGAGCCGCTGCCCCGGACGGTCTACTCGCTGTCGGAACGGACCGCGGACCTTGCCCAACGCATCGTCGCCGCGAAAACGGCGCTACCCGAGGGGATCTGCGTCCCCGATCCGTTCGACCCCGAACGCGGATTGGTCCATCCGGACGGCACCCCGGGCGAGCTGCTCTTGCCCTGGCGGACGCTGGCTCTGGCCCTTGGGGGGGCCGAGCCGTTGGGCAGCATGGCCCTCCCGAACGGCAGTCCGAATCAGGTGTTTGCGCGAGGGCGCGAGGTGGTCATGGTCGTCTGGAACCGCCAACCGGTGCATGAGGAGGCGTACCTGGGCGACGACGTGTGGCAGGGCGATCTGTGGGGGCGCCGCGCGCCCGCGCCCCGCGCCGCAAGCGGCCAGCGCATCGACGCGGGACCCGTGCCGGTTCTGGTCACCGGGCTCGACCGCGCCGCCATCCAGTGGCAGATCGAATTCACGGTGGCGAAAACGTCGCTGCCGAGCGTCTTCGACCGTCGCCACGCCAACTCGTTCGAGGCGCGGAACCGCTTCGATCAGGAGGTCGAGGGGACCGTCGAACTTTCCGGGCCTGCCGAGTGGACGCTGAGCCCGCGGCGCACCCGGTTCCGGTTGATGCCGGGCGAGAAGCTCCAGCAGCCGTTCGAGATCACGCTGCCGGTCAACGTCAGCAGCGGGTCTCACCTGATCCGCGCCGATTTCGAACTGCACGCCGGACGGCCGTACCGCTTCAGCGCGTGGCGCCGCGTGACCGTGGGCCTGGACGACGTGCGCCTGGAAATCTCGACCCAGTTGAACGCCGCCGGCGAACTGGAGGTGCATCAGCGCCTGATTAACGAGAGCACGCAGGCGGCAAGCTTCCGTTGCCAGTTGTTCGCTCCCGAACGCCGGAGGCTTTCGACGCAGATCGTCAATCTGGGGCGCGGCGACGACCTGCGCGTGTACCGTCTTCCCGACGGAAGGCAGTTGCTCGGCAAAACCCTGTGGCTTCAGGCCGAGGAACTCAACGGGCCGAGGGTCCTGAATTATCGCTTCGTGGCCGAGGAGTAGGCCACCAACCCGAGGTGGGCCGGGGGCGCGGGCGCGTCTCAGGGCCTGTAAAACAATAAGTTGGGCAAACATGAGAGAGCAAGGAAGCGCAAGCG
>JANLFZ010000127.1:0-890 GCA_024653385.1 Thermoguttaceae bacterium
TCGTCGCCGCGGCGGCCCTGCTGGTACGCGACTTGTGGAGCCGCCGGCAAGCGGCAGCCGGCGCGCGGCCGGGGACGGCTCCGGCGACCTCGCCCGGCGCGAGCGGCGTCGGCCCCGAATCGCCGGGGTTCTTTGACCGGCTGGCCGCCGACACCGGCGCCGACCTGACCGGCGACGCGGCCTTTCTCGCGGCGATCGGGTTCGGGCTGCTGGCAGGCGGGCTGGTCTTCCTCGGCAATGAGAACATCGTGGCGGCGGCGACCAGCGCGCTGGGCGGCATGGCCGCGGTGATCCTGCTTTTCGTGTTCCTGCGCGCGCGGAGGCGGCGGAAGATCCTCGAGCAGTTGCCCGACGCGATGGATTACCTCGCCCGCTGCGTGCGCAGCGGCCAATCGCTCGATCAGGCCATTGCCGAGGTGGGCGGAGCCCCGTTTCGTCCCTTGGCGGGCGAGTTCCGCCGCTGTGCGCGCCAATTGGCGATGGGATTGTCGCTCGAATCGACGTTGCGCGGCTTCGCCTTGCGCAACCCCCTGGCCGAGGCCCGCATCCTCTCGGCCACCCTGGCCGTCCAGCGCCAGACCGGCGGCAACCTGCCCGCGGCCCTGGAACGCCTCGCCCGCGTGTTCCGTGACCGGCTGAGCTACCAGCGCAGTTTCCGGGCGGCGACGGCCGCGTCGCGCGGAGGGCTGGTGGTCATCGTCGTCATCGCCCTGGCCCTCGACGCCTATGTGCTGGTCTTCTCGCCCGAGTACGCCCAGAACCTGATCGCCCTGGCGGCGGGAAGGATCTTGCTCGGCGTGTCGCTGGCGCTTCAGGCGATCGGCATCGTGTGGGCCTATGCGACTTTGAAGGCGCGTTACTGAAAGCGGACCTATGGCACGAGAGGATCG
>JANLFZ010000127.1:900-6254 GCA_024653385.1 Thermoguttaceae bacterium
TCGTCACCCATGCTCGACATCGTGACCGTGGCAGCCTTCGCGCTGTTCGCCTGCATGGCATGGCTGTTCGCGCGGACGGTCTTCGGCTTCCAGCAGGGACCCGCCCCCCGCCGCCTGGCCGCCGCCGGGCCCGCCGAGATCCGCGGCCCCGATTCGCTCGGCGGCCGGCTCGTCGAAAGCCTCGCGGGCCAGGTGCCGCAGGCGCCCTTCGACAACGGGGAACTCGCGCGGGACCTGCGCCGCGCGGGCTGCTATCGCCCGGGCGCCCGAAGCGAATTCCTCGCCATGCGAAACGCCTTGGCGATCCTCGCCGTCGTGCTCACCGGGATCCTCGCGGTGGCCATCGGCCCGGCGCGGCAGGAACTGGTCGTTCAGACGGTCATCGCCGGGTTGGCCGTGGCAGCCGTGTTGTGGTCGCTGCCCCGCGTCGTCTTGGCCGTGCGGGGGCGCCGCCGGGTCGAACGGATCCGCAACGCCCTGCCCAACGCGATGGACATGGTGAGCATGTGCGTCGCGGGCGGATTGCCCCTGCAAGACGCGCTGGCCCATGTCGGCCGCGAGATCGCCGACGCCCATCCCGACCTGGCCGTCGAGCTGGCGATCATCCGCCAGCAGACCGAGTTGAGCACGTTGAGCTACGCCTTCCAGCAGTTCGCCGATCGCATCGACATCGAGGAGACCGCCGCGTTGGCGTCGCTGGTTGCCCAGAACCAACGACTCGGCATCGGCGCGGTCGACGCCATCCGCGAGTACGCCGACAGCCTCCGCCTGAAGCGCCGGCACCTGGCCGACGAACTGGCCGGCAAGGCCCAGTGGCGACTGCTGTTTCCCGTCGTGCTCTGCCTGGTCCCCTCGGTGTTGATCCTATTGTGGGGACCGGGTATTCTCGAGATGTGGAAGTTCTTCCAGTCGCTCGCTGGACCCATGAGGCCCACCCCTTGACCTCGCGACGATCGGCAAGACCCGAGCGCCTCGCCTCGCGAATCGCCCGAGCGCTGGCGGATCTGTGGAACCGGGCATTCGGCCCGGCGACGCTTGGCGCCCGCGGCGAGCGCGCGGCCGCCGGGTATCTCAAGCGCCAGGGGTGCAAGATCGTCGCTCGGGGAGACCGGGGCGACTTGGGCGAGATCGACCTGGTCGCCCTCGACCGCCACACCATCGTCTTCGTCGAGGTGAAAACCCGCCAGTCGCAACAGTCCGGTCATCCCTCCGAGGCGGTCGACGCGGCCAAACAACGCCGGCTGACCCGCCTGGCCCTGGCCTGGTTGAAACGGCGAGGACTGCTCGATTGCCCCGCCCGGTTCGACGTGATCGCCGTCACGTGGCCGCCGGGGCGCGGCCGGCCTTCGATCGACCATTGCAAGAACGCGTTCGAGGCCGTCGGCAATCGCGGCATGTTCTCATAGCGAGGCGGGCACCAGTTTGACGACGAATGCATCGTGGTTTCCTCCCAGTTCCCGCTGGAGGGCGCCGGGCGTAACCGGAAAATCCCGCGATGCCGTGTTGCCCACGAGATAGACCTCTCCCTTCTCGCCAAACGCGATGCCGCGAATCAGCTCGTCGCCGCTCCCGCCGAGGTAGGTGGCGTAGAGCAACCGCGAGCCGTCGGGGCTCAGGATGGCCAAGAGGCCGTCCCGGCCGCCGCCCGACTTCGGTTGGAAGGCGTCGGGCGTGACCGACAGATCGCGCGAGCCGGTGCTGCCCACGATCCAAATGCGGCCCTGGGCGTCGACCGTGGGCATGAGGCAATTCTCGTCACCGCTGCCGCCCAAGAGGGTGCAAAACACCAGCCGTGTGCCGTCGGGAGACAACTTCGCCAGGAAGCCGTCTCCCGGGCCCTTGAGCTTGCGTTGGTACGCGGCGGAGGTGGTCGGGAAATCGGGCGAACCGCAGAAGCCGGACAAGAGCACGCATCCGTCCGGCGCCAGCCAGGGCCGATGTTCGGCAAACTCATTCCCGCTGCCGCCGAGATAGGTGGCATAGAGAATGCGCCCCGCGTCGGGCGAGAGCTTGGCCAGGTAGCAATCCGACTGGCCGCCCAGGCGCGGTTGCACAGCCCCCGGCGTAACCGGGAAGTCGCTCGACCGGCAGTGCCCGGCCACATAGAGGTTCCCGGCCGCGTCGAGCCGGACCCCCATGGCGGCGTCGTCCTCGCCGCTGCCGCCCAAGAGCGTGCTGAAAATCAGCCCTGAGCCATCCGCCTTGAGTTTGACGATGGCCGAGTCGCGCGGCCCGTTCCGTCGAGGCTGGAACACGCCGGCCGTCGTGGGAAAGTCGGGCGAACTGGTCGTGCCGACCAGATAGACGCAGTCGTTCCGGTCGAGGGTCAAGCCGCCGCGGGGCGAATCGTCGGCCGAGCCACCGACATAGCTGCACCACATCAGACGCTTCAAGTCGGCCGAGAGTTTGGCCACCAGCATGTCGGATGGTCCGCCACCGAACTTCGGCTGGAACACGCCGGCCGTCGTGGGAGCGTCGTGGGAACGGCTGGCGGTGGTGATGACGAGGTTCCCCCGGCTATCCAGGGCCATGCCGTAGACGTTCCGCTCTTGTCTCGAGCCACCAAAATACGTGGCGGCCAACACCCGGCGCCCATCCGCGCTGAGCCGGACCAGATAGCAATCCCCGCCGTAAACGCCTCCGTGCCCCAGTCTGGGATCGTCGCCGGCGTAGGTCGCCTGCCATGCGCCCGGCGTGATCGGCATGGTCGGCGAGTTCGTCTGGGCGCCGACCAACACCGAACCGTCGCGATCCACAAGGACCTCCCGGGCCTCGTCCCACTCGGGGCCGCCCAGATAGGTCGCGTAGGCGAATCGATACCGCGGCGTTACGCCGCGTTCCGACGCCGACGAGTCCACGGGCGCAAAGCCCAGAATGCATAGGAAATGCAGGATCAAGAGGGATACGAAACGTCTCACGGCTTCTTCTCGATCGAATACAGGGAATTGCGCGGTGCGACGTCGAACAACCATGCCGAGGCGCCGTCCACCGGCGCGGTGCGCAACGGAAGGTCGCGGCCTTGGGCATCCCGAACCAGGACCCGGTCGGCGCTCCGCGATGGCGGGTGTGTCACGGCGATGGTCAGAGGTTGATCGAACAGCGCGGCATCCGTCAGGCAAACGAGTTCAAAGCAAAGACGCGTGGTCGAAGCTTGCCGCAGCCTCAACTTCGAGGCATTCCGCTCGGTTTGATATTTGTAGATATCCGCCATGCCGGCGATCCACAGTTCCGATTGGTGCTTCTTGGCGATGTCCAGCGCGGCCCGAAAGTTCGCTTCGCTGGTGCCAGGGCCCTGGCCGATCGCGTGAAAATGGACCCGGCACCACAAGCCCCGTTCGAGGTGCCTCGCCAGATGCTGCCGAAAGGCAGCGACGCGATCCCCGTACACATCATCCATGCCCAGGGAACCCGACGAGGCATCAAACAAGTGGTACTTTTCCAGGTAGTATCGCAACGTCCGAGTCGTCTCCCAATGGGTGCCGCCGCCGAGATTGAGGGCGAGAAGCCTGCTCTTACCGGGCGTGAGCCGCCAGATGGCCTGCGCGGCTTCGCCGATTTCCGCCTCCATGTCCTCATCGCCGGTCGCGCCCCGATGGTGCGCCGTATGATTGGCCAGTTCGTGATCTCCCTGGCGCGCAACCGCCGCCCATTCGGCCAAGTGCTCCTGGAAATCCGATCGCCACCGGCGGCCGGACTCCGGCTGGCCGGGGTTGACCATGAAGGTGCCGCGAAACCCGTATTCGCGAAGGATGGGAACGGCCTTGGTCAAATGCGTCGGATGGGAGTCATCGAACCGGAGGCTCATCGCAGCCTTGCGCCCGCCGTGCCACTTCGCGATGCCCAGACGAAGGCCAGAAACGTCATCGACGAGCCACCGTTCCTTTTCGGAGGGCAGCAGGCCCGCGGGTTCCGGTCGAGGGGCGGCCCGGACCAGGTACGTGCCCGCCACGGCAGGCACCCGCACCAGCAACTTGGACCATTCGGTGCCGGCGCGGCGCACCAACAGGGCCTTGCCCTGGGCATCGCGGACTTCCACATCGGCCGCAGGCCATGCTCGGGGGCCAGTCTCGGGCAGTTCGACGCGAATGGCCAGCGCCTTGGTCTCGGTGGCTGGATCCACCGTGAGCTGAATCTGAAAGGGCCCGACGACCCGCGCCGACACCGTGGCAGGCCCCTCGTAGCCTTCCAGCCGGACAACGACTCCCGCCAAGTCGGCGGCACGCAACGGGGCCGCCAACGCCAGCAATAGCGCGCTAAGCATGAGCATCCGGGCCATCGTTCTGGCTCCCGAGTCCCGCAAAACCTAGATTATCGGTGCTTCCCATCTACATTGCCAGACGGCCAACTTCAGCCGACGACAGCAAGCCCGAGAAGCGACCGGGGAGATTGCCTGAAGGGATACCCAGCGTTACGATCGCGGTAACCGTTCGTGGGGACTATCCCGATTTTCGCGGCGAAGGACCGCGAGAATGAGACTATCCCCCTCCGGCGTGCAAGGGACGGGCAGGTTCCTCGGCCCGCAAGGGGCCGCCAAACGTGCCTGTTCCGAGCTTGTGAACCGTTGCACTCTTGCCAATCTTTGGAGTGATACCATGAATCCGCTCGTGCTTAGAGCCATGCGCGTTGCTGTTGCCATCTGGTGTCTGGGGCTGGTGTTCTCGGTCGATTGCCAATCCGGTCTTGGGCAGACGCGTGCCGCCGGAGATGCCGCCGGACAGACGCATGGGACCCTGCCGCCGCTGGTCGATCTGGGGCCCGGGCAGACGTACCAGGGACACGAGGGGGGCCTGTATCCGGGCGGAAGCAATGTCCGCCCTGCTGCCCACGATGCGGCCGGACAGAAGATCGCGCGTGGCATCGTGCCTTTGGATGCCGAGGGCAAACCGGACCCCGTCAACGGCAAGATCGTCATCATGCCGGTGAGCGTCTCGAACGGGTATGGCGCTTGGCATCGAGGCGACGAAACCGATACCTCGACGACCTTCATGACCCGAGCGAACGCCCATCCGACCAAGAACCCGAAGCTCTTCATCGCCTATGGCTTCGAATACCAGTTGCCCGGGGGCAATCGGGGCACGGGCGATCCGGGGCCGGACAGCCAGTTCTACCGGACCCTGGACCACGCGCTGCGCGAGCAGGGAATCACCCCGCGCCAGGTGCAGATCGTGTGGCTCTTCATGCCTGTTTCCGGAAGGTCGTGGGGAACCAACTTGCCGCCGGATGCCCGGACCTTCCCGGCGGATGCCCGAGAATCGAAACACGCGTGGAAGGAGATCATCCACGCGATTCATATCCGTTATCCCAACGTCAAAATCATCTACAGCTCGACGAAAGGGGCGATGTACATGACGCCC
>JANLFZ010000127.1:6264-9346 GCA_024653385.1 Thermoguttaceae bacterium
TGGGGCGTCATGTACATCGCCCCAGGACAACGCTGAGTTTGACGGCGGTCCCATCGAACCGTGGAATCACGACGCCGCTTGGGGCGTCAAGTGGGTGATCGAGGACCAGATCCACGGCGCCCCGGACCTCAATTACGATCCCGCCCGGGGACCGGTCAAAGCGCCCTGGCTGTCCTGGGGGCCCTACTTCTGGAGCTATCCGGACGGCACCCCTCGACGTTACGACGGATTCGTCTGGACCCGCGCCGACGTGGCTCAGGACGGCTTGCACCCCTCGCTGAGCGGACTGACCAAGTACGCCAACATGCTTCTTTACCAAATGACGACCGATCCCACCGCCACGCCGTGGTTCTTGCGACCCGGCGCACCGCCCAACCAACCGCCGACGATTGCGAAAGCAGCCCAAAGCGCCGCGAACCCCGTCAGCGGTACAACGACGACGCTGAGCGTCCTCGGAGCGGATGACGGAGGGGAGCCGAACCTGACCTATACGTGGTCGTGTTCAGGCCCACCGGGGGTGACCTTCAGCGTCAACGGACCGAATAAGGCCAAGAACACCACGGCGACGTTCCCGGGCCCGGGCCGTTACGCCCTCCAGGTGACGATCGCAGACACGGGAGGGCTCACGGCCACCAGCAACATCATGGTCACGGTGACCCGGCCTTCGCGGTAGGATCGGTCGGCTGGCACGGCCACAGCGAAGCGATGGCCGCAGGTTGCGGGCACGGGCCACGCCCTTTACTGCCGTTCAGGGCGTGCCACCCGCCTCGCGTTGCATTTAACACCCCTCGCGCGATCTATTCTAGCAAAATATTCGCCCATGGGCTTGCAATCTATGCGAATAGTCGTACAATGCTTGCTGGAGTATGCGACTAATGCAACTTAGTTCAGGAGCCTGCCTATGGCGAAAATCGGCGTGTACGTTCCGGATGAGAAGATGCCGGAAGTCGAGAAATGGCGGGACAAGATCAATTTCTCCCGCGTGTTCATGGACGCATTCCAGCGAGAAGTCAGGACACAGCAGATGTTACAAGTCAGCCAGAACGAGCTAGAGAACGTCGTCAACCGGCTCCGGCGGGAGTTTGACGAACACTTTCAGGCCGGTAAGGAGGCAGGTCTTGGGTGCGGCACGGCTTGGGCCAAAGACGAGGCCTACCTGCGGCAATTCCGGGAACTCTGTGATCCGCCCGAGGGCGCTGACCCACTCGAAGAAAACGACTTCTTCAGGATCGTCGGCGAATGCTATGAGGCATTCGTCGATGACCAGTGCAAAGAGTCCGGGCTTGACCGGCCCGCCTACGTGGCTGGGTACATCGAGGGGTTTATCGAGGGCGCCAGGGCGATTTGGGTGCAGGTTCGCGACAAGCTGTGAGCCGCTGAGCGGGACCCGCCCCCCTCGTCGTTGCGGACTCTCTCCAAGGGGTTGAGGTTGAGGGTGGCAATACCAGTTGAGGTTCCGCACTCGCCCGCCCCGTGGCTACGGGTCGGGTGGGACGCAATGCCGTTTCTGAAAGTAGCTGGCTTGCCTTGTAAGTTGTTGTAGTGGCTGGACTTAGTGCGACGCCTTGGCTCGGGAAAGTGCTCGTGCATGAAAAAGCCGTTCCGCCGATGATAGGGGTTTCCAACAACCGCAGACCCTAGCACGGAGGAACGGCATATGGCCGGCGCACGGAAGCGCAAACGCCAGCGACGGCGGGCCAAGTCGCTGATCGGTTCGATGCGGGAGTTTCTCACGCCCGAGGTTTTCAAGCAAGTGCGAAATGCGGCCCAGCGGCGGAAATCCCCGCGTTGGGACCTCCACCCGTTGCTGTGGATCCTCTTGCTGACGACCTACTGCTGCGGCGACAGTCTGCCGGAGAAGTTCGAAGCCGCCAGGGCGTTTTATGTGGTCTGCTGCCCCAAGAGGAAGCGCCCGGGGAAGTCGTTCGCGGGGTTCGAGAAAGCCATCGCCAAGCTTCCCATGCCGTTTTTGCGGGCCTTGGCGGCGGGCCTTCGGGGGCGATTTCAAGTCGTCTTCGGCGCGCGTTGGAAGGTGGGGAACTTCATTCCCTTCGGCTGCGACGGCACGCGGCAGAACTGCCCGCGCACCGAGGAACTCGAACGACGCCTCGGCAGCGGGGGCAAAGAGGGCTCGTCGCCAACGATTTGGAACACGTCGATCGTGCACCTGACCCTTGGCATTCCCTTTTGTTGGCGTTGGGGCAAGGGGAGCAAGCCCAGCGAGCGGAGCCACTTGCTGTGGATGCTGCGTTGGCTGCCGCGGGCGGCGTTGATGGTGGCCGACGCGGGCTATGTGGGCTACGAGGTCGTGGCGGCGATGAGGACGCAGGTGGCCTTCCTCCTCCGCATGTCCTCCAACGCGACCTTCTACCGCGAAACCGACGAACCGTTGGACCAGTTCCGCGAGGGGATCGTCTACTACTGGCCGAAGAAACAGCAGCGCGAGGGCAAGCCGCCGCTTCGCGGCCGTTTGCTGCGGATTCGCAGCGTCCGCCACAAGACCGACGTGTGGCTGTTCACGAACGTGGAGGATGCCCGGGAATTGTCCCTGGAAACGGCAGCCCTTTGCTATCGTTGGAGGTGGGAGAACGAAGGATTCTTCAGGACCTACAAGCGGACCCTGAAGAAAGCAACGCTGATGGGGCGAACGCTTGCCCAGGTGCATCGCGAGGCGGAAGCCTCCATGATCGCCACGCAATTGCTCCTTGGCCAGGGGGCCCTGGCGATGCGCGCGGTGGGGACGAATGGCCTTCCGGTGATGTGCAGCCCGCGTCGCGTGTTGCTGGAGGCGCGTCGCGACATCTCCGCACGCAAGGAACCCACGAAGCCCTTCGCCGACAGGATCACCCGGGCCGAACGCGAACGCCGCGTCCGCACCAGCGCGAAGGAAAAACGCCAATGGCCGCGTCGCAAGCCCCACACGGCACCGCATCCGCCCATTTTGCTGAAGCTGACGGACGAACAAAAGACCATAGTCCATCATCACTTGCAAGCGGCATGATGAACTGAAGTGGAAACGGCATTGGGTGGCACGGCCACAGCGAAGCGATGGCCGCAGGTTGCGGGCACGGGCCACGCCCTT
>JANLFZ010000127.1:9446-13809 GCA_024653385.1 Thermoguttaceae bacterium
AAAGCCCGTTCAGGGCGTGCGACCCAACGCGCCTTTGGGGAAACGAAAAAGCCTCGCGTAACTCGTTGTCACGCAAGGCTTTATTGAGTGCCCCCTGTAGGACTCGAACCTACAACCCTCTGATTAAGAGTCAGATGCTCTGACCAATTGAGCTAAGGGGGCAAGGGGTTGGGCCCGAAGGGCCAACCGAAAAAGGGTAACGAAAACCCTTCGAGCTGGCAAGGCCTCCAAGAGCCGAGGCCGGGAGGATGATGCACCGCCCACCCGAGGGGGTTGCGTGGCTTGGCTCGACGGTCTGCCGACGGCTACGGCGCGAGGCGGAACAGCGTCAGGCAAGCGCCCTCCATCCGGTTGTTGTCGGCCGGGAACATGACGAAGTTCCCCAGCACGACATCCACCCGGCCGTCCCCATCGTAGTCGCCCAGGTCGCCGCAGGGATGGAACGGTGTGCGGCTTTCCAGGGCAAATCGCTGGAACTGCCCTGGCGCGACCTGGCGCAGCCAGATGACCGAGTCGAGCTGCTGGGCATCGGGCCAATCGGGATTGAACGCCGGGATGAAGGCGCTGGAGACGAAGTCGACCAGGCCGTCGCCATCGAGGTCGGCCGGCAAGCAGGTGTGGGCGCCCGGCATGTGGGCGAGCCGGTGGTAGGCAAACGGCATGTTCCCGCGGTTCTCGATCCACCCGAACCCGTGGTACGGCCGGGGAATCGGCGGAAGCTGCACCGAGTCGCCGTGGTTGTAGAGCACGTCAAGGTCGCCGTCGCCGTCCACGTCGAACAATCCGATGCCCGTCGAGCCCCAGCGATGGTGCGGGGCCTTATACAACAGTTCGGTGCGGAAGGTCCCGCCACCGCGGTTGATGAACGCCAGGATGTGGTCGTGCTCTTGGGCCTGTAGCGCGAGAAAATCGGGCCGGCCATCGCCATTGAGGTCCACGATCGGCACGTCGCTGGTGCCGGTGCGGTAATCCAGCGGCAGGGCCTCGAAATCGGGGTGGTCGTAGTCCCGGGTGCAATTCTCCAGGTAGAGCACCATGCCGGTCGTCAGGTTCCCAAACACGCCCACGGCGATGTCCAGATCGCCGTCGCCATCGAAGTCGGCGGCCTGGGCATCGGCCACCCGTCCCAGTCCGCCGATGAGGGTGACGGTCTCGAAGCGTCCCGCGCCGCGGTTGCGCAGCCACACCACCGCGCCCTGGTCGGTGTCGACGGGCCAGTAATCGCCAAGATCGGAGACGAGGACGTCGCGCAGGCCGTCGCCATCGAGGTCCACCACGTGGGCACGGCACGGGTGACGGAGTTGCCCGATCACCTCGGCCGACTCCAGCGACCGCGAGGGCGTCCAAAGCACCACCCGACCGTGCCGCATGTCGCAGATCAGCACCTGGGGCGGGGCGTCATCGGCCAGGCGCACGAACCGCACATTGGCCACCGAGGGCGGATCGGGAATGGCCTCCAGTCGCAAGAGTCGTTTTTCGAACGGCCGCGGCGGCGGGGGCGACCCCATCGAGCCGGCGGGCATGGCGAGGTAGGTCGGCGCCCGCGAGGTCCAGTAATCCACGGCGTCGGCCATCGGCGGAATCCGGTCCGCCGGCCGTGGCCGAGGACCGGTCGCGTACCCGTACATCTCCTTGATTTTCACCGGCCAGAGGCTCTTGGGTTCGGCATCGGCGGGAGGCAGGATGTGGCAGGAAGAACAGAAGGCCTCGATCTTCGCGGCGCCGGAGGTCGTCGGCAACCCCGAAAACTCCGCGTGCGACGGAAGATCGCCCTCCCCGGAAAGCGAGGCGACTTCCGAGCGGTCGGGACCCGGCTTCTGGAATCCTTGGCGCAGGTTCCAGGCGAAGGCCGCCACCGCGACCAGCATGGCGGAAGCCATCGCGGCGCGCCGCATGGCTCGCCTCGTGCGCGTCGCGGGAGTTTGCCTGTCGGATCGCACCTCAGTGCCCCTCGCTCTGGGGCTCGGGTTTGCCCCGGGTCTTGGCACGCTGGGCGGCCCACACGGGCGACCACTGGGCGATGCGCTGCGACAGCTTGTCGGCCACCAGAAGGTCGCCGCAGTTGGCCGCGTGCTCGGCCATGCGCGCGAGGATTTCGGCGGGCACTTTCGCGACGTTTTCGAGTTGGAGGATGTCGCGGCGCAAGTCCTTGCCTTCCTTCGAGACGCGCTCGAGCGCCTGCACCTCGTCGAACCGCTTCAACCGCCGCAACACGCCCGCCAACTGGTGCCGCGCGAGCCAGTCGTAGCGATTGATCTCCAGGGCCTTGCGGTAGCACGCCTCGGCCTCCTCGAGCCGGTCGCGCGCGGCGTGGAGCCAACCGCGGCACCTCCAGAAACGGTTGTCGTCGGCCGATTCTCTCGGCGCGCGGGCGAGGAGGCGATCCACCTGGTCGATGTCGCCGGTCGTCACCCCGCGCTCGAGATGGTAGGCCAGGATCTCGAGGTTGTTCGGAAAGCGCTCGAGGTACTCGGCGGCCACCTGGCGATGATAGGGCGTCCCATCGGGGCCGCGTGGCCCGTCCTCGCGAGGATCGTCGACGTTGTCCAGGCCCCGCGCGGTGATCCGGTAGATCGCCCGAGCGACCAGAAACAGCTCTTCCTGCGGGTTGCTCTGCATCCATTTGGTGTTCTGGTCGTACCCGTTGGCGAACGACATCCAGTCGCGCGAGATGACGTAGACGTAGGTTTCGGGCAGGTCGCAGTCGTGCTGGATCGCGTCGTAGGCGGCCTCGACCATCTTGCGGCGCTGAAGGGTGAAGGCGTAGAAGAACACCAGACGGCGCCGCGCCTCGACCTGTTGCGGATCGAGGCGGATCGCGCGCTGGAGCGTTTGGGCCGCTTCGATCGGCTGGTTCAATACGTCGAACAGTAGCGACGAGCGCTCCAAGAGCGCTTTCGGCGTGCGCGGATCGCCATCGGGCATCCGGCCGAGCGTCTCGGCCGAGCGCTCGTACTGCCCCGTCTCGAAGGTCGCCTCGGCCAGATAGAGCAGCGGTTCGGCCTTGCCGGGCTCCCACGCGAGCCACCGCTGGGCCGCCGACTCCAGGGCAGCCCAGTCCCTTGCCTCGTGGGCTTGCCGGCACGTGTCGGAAAGCGAGGCGACCGCATTGCGCTTGACCGCGGAGTAGGCCACGACCGAGCCGACCCCCACCAGGGCCACCGCCACGATCCACCCGACGCGGACGCGAAACGTGCGCGGGGGTTGGGCGGGGGCGTCCTGAAAGACGGGTTCGCCCCAACGGTCAACACGCGGCGAAACGTCGTCCGAACCCATCAATCCACCTGCACGCCCGAAGGGGACGTCCTCTTTTCGCGCTCCTTCGCCGCGAAAATCGCCACAGTCCTCGTGAACGGTTACGAATGAGCCAGTGCACTTGCTCAAGTGTATCGCGGCGATGCGATAGGCTCAAACACCATGCCCCAACCATGGAGCCATCGGGAAGATCGGCACGGAAGGAAAAATCTGCTCCTTCCGCCGAATCGATCCATTGACACGGCGGGAAAGGCCGATTAAGGTGAGGTGCATTTGTAGTGGGGCGCAGAGAGACTAGACGCGGACTTCCTTCCTGGGGGTCAGCGTCGTTTTCGGTGTAAAGTTCCTAATAAGCCTTCCAGACGCTTCCCGCCCGCGGAACAGTGCGACGTCCCACGCCGGCTTGAAAGGAGCGCGTTGCCCGGGAATGTTGTTGTCTCACCGTATGCTAGAGTAGGTTTAGGATCGCGGAGGAGATTTCGGTGATGCGATTTGTCCGGTTTTCGCTTGTCGTGCTGGCCACGGCGTTTTTGGCCGGGTGTTCGGGTTCGTCGGGACCGAAGACGGTTCCCGCCAAGGGAACCTTGACGATCAACGGGCAACCTGGCGACAACGTGCAGATCAACCTCGTGCCGGTCAACGCGTCGTTGCCTCCGGCCAGCGGGAACGTCACCAACGGGTCGTTCGAGCTTTTCAGCGGCTCCGAAGGAAAGTCGGGCGCCTCGCCCGGGAAGTACAAGCTGACGCTTCGCCAACTCGCCAGCGGCGAGGATCAGGCGGCCGCGTACAAGACGGCGAAGAAGGGGCCGCCGGCTCCACCCAAGCCGACGTTCCCCGAGAAGTACCTCGATGCCTCGACCTCCGACAAGGAGGTCGAAATCCCCGCGTCGGGTACGACCTCGCTGAAGATCGACATTTAGGTTTTCGAGGATGACCATCGGGGCTCGTGCACACGTGTTCATGCGGCGGGTCGGGTGCGGCCCGTCGCGGTCCTTGTACTGGTTTCGTTCTTGATGAGGTTTGTCATGTGGCTTAGGTGCAAACGCGAGTTCCCCAGACGGCCGGCCTTTACCTTGGTCGAATTGCTCGTCGTGATCGCGATCATCGG
>JANLFZ010000128.1:0-1724 GCA_024653385.1 Thermoguttaceae bacterium
AGGGCGTCGAGGTCGAGCGACAGTCTGTGCTCGAGCTGGGCTGCGTGGTGCCCGATTTCGTGCTCAGCACGCTCCAGCCCAAGCAGAGCGGCCAGTTGCGGCTGAGCAACCAGCGCGACTCGCTGTTCGAGGGTACGCTCGAAATCGCCGCACCGGCGGGCATGACCCTGTTGCCGGCGCGCAGCGGCGTGCGGCTCCCGCCCAACGGCCAGACGACCATTGCGCTCGAAGCCGGCCTGGCGGCCAATGCCGTGGCCGGCGCGCATACCTTCCGGGTCCGTTTGATCGACAAGGAGGGAAAGGTCGAGTTGGCGCGCACGGGCAAGATCGAGCATCTAGGCAAACGGGGCCGGGTGACGCTGCGACCGATCGAGGACTCCTACGTCAGCCAGCGATATCCTTCGCAGAACAAGGCGGCCTCGACCGATCTGGTGGTCGATGGGGGCGATCGCAAGATGGGCGATGTTGACCACTCGCTGGCGTACCTCAAGTTCCGCCTCGACGTGCCGGGCAAGCCGGTCGCCGCGCGATTGCGCCTTTACAACGCGGGAAACCCCAGCGGCAATGCCGGCCGAGTGTGCTTGGCGCAAGGTGCTTGGCAAGAATCGGCGGTGACCTACGCCAACCGGCCCCAACCCGGTAAGGAACTGGCCCGGCTGGGGGCAGTCGGCGAGCGCGAGGTGGTCGAACGCCCCATCGCGGTCGAGCATCTGATTGGCCGCGAGTTGAGTCTCGTGATCGACCCAACGAGTTGCGATGGCGTCGATTACCTCAGCCGCGAGAGCGACAAACCGCCCGAGCTGATCGTCGAATACGAGCTGCCCTGAGAATCGCTAACGAAATACCCCTGGCCCTTTGGAGAGGGGCAGGGGGTGAGGGCGGTTCGAACCGTTTGCGGGAGCGGTTCCGAGTTTCGCGGCGAAGGAGCGCGAACATGGGATTGTCCGGTCCGCGAACGGTTATAGCGTTGGGCTGGCCACTCCACGCGCCGCAACCGCGCGAGAACGGCCTTTCTTCCGGCCGACAGCGGTGCCGGCGTCTGCCTCGGCGCCCCTGGCTTTGGCCGATATCTCGGTTTAGAATAACGGTTTGAGTACTTCGTGCCGTCAAGGAACTCTGCTCATGCGTTCTGCTGCCATCAAACTGGGCGATGCCCGGGCTCCCCATCGCAGCCTCCTTCGTGCCACCGGCGTGGGGGACGACGATTTCCGCAAGCCGTTCATCGCGGTCTGCAACAGCTATACCGACATCATCCCCGGCCACGTTCACCTCAATCGGGTGGGCGAGTTCGTCAAGCAGTGCGTGCGCGAGGCGGGTGGGGTGCCCTTCGTGTTCAACACGATCGGCATCGACGATGGGATCGCCATGGGCCACAGCGGCATGAAGTTCTCCCTTCCCAGCCGCGAGCTGATCGCCGATTGCGTCGAGTCGATGCTCGAGGCCCACCGGTTCGACGGCATGATCTGCATCCCCAATTGCGACAAGATCGTGCCGGGGATGCTGATGGCGGCCGTGCGGTGCAATATCCCCACGATCTTTGTCAGCGGCGGGCCCATGGAAGCCGGTAGGACCCCCGACGGCAAGACGGTCGACCTGGTCGACGTCTTCGCCGGCGCGGCAGCCCGGCAGCAGGGCAAACTCACGGCCGAGAAGCTGCTCGAGCTGGAAAAGGCCGGCTGCCCGACCTGCGGGTCGTGCGCGGGCATGTTCACGGCCAACAGCAT
>JANLFZ010000128.1:1734-7717 GCA_024653385.1 Thermoguttaceae bacterium
CCTGTGCGAGGCCCTGGGCATGGCGCTACCCACCAACGGCACCCTCCTGGCCACCAGCGTCGAACGCAAGCGCCTGTTCCGCCGCGCTGCCCACCGAATCGTCGAGATGGTGCTGGCCTTCGAGAAGCTCGGCGAGGGGCACGGGCTGTTGCCCCGCGAGATCGTCACCGCCGAGTCGATCGACAACGCGATGATCCTCGACATGGCGATGGGCGGCAGCACGAACACCGTGCTCCATACCCTGGCCATCGCGCACGAGGCGGGCGTGCAGTACGATATCGAACGCATCAACCAGCTTAGCCGGCGGACCCCCAACGTCTGCAGGGTCGCCCCGAGCAGCCGCTATCACGTGGAAGACGTTCACAACGCGGGCGGAATCCACACGATCTTGGGAAGCGTCAACCGCGCTCGGCCGGGCCTGTTGCACCTCGAGTGTCCGACGGTCACGGGCAAGACCCTGGGCGACAACATCGCCGAGTACGACGTGCGTGCCGACACGGCACGCCAAGAGGCCCTCGAGTTGGCCGCGGTCCGGGCCGGCGGCGAGCGCAACCCCGAGGGCCTCAACGTCGAGCGCCGCGCGCAAAGCGTCCGCGAATTGACGGCCGAGCAACTCGGGTTCGACCCCTACGACTGCATCCGCGAGGGCGACCATGCGTATAGCCAGGAGGGCGGCCTGACGATCCTCTACGGCAACTTGGCGCCCAAGGGAGCCGTGGTGAAGTCGGCCGGCGTGCATCCCACGATGCTTCGCCACGCGGGCCCCGCGGTGATCTTCGAGTCGGAGACCGAAGCCTACACGGGCATCGTCAACGGCAAGGTCAAGGCGGGCGACGTGGTGGTGATCCGCTACGAGGGCCCGCGCGGTGGGCCGGGAATGCAGGAGATGCTCGCCCCCACCTCGGCCATCAAGGGTGTGGGCCTCGACGAGAAGGTGGCTTTGGTCACCGACGGCCGCTTCTCGGGCGGCACCGCGGGTGCCTGCATCGGGCACGTCAGCCCCGAGGCGGCCGCCGGCGGTCCGATCGGGCTCGTGCGCCCGGGCGATATCATCGAGATCGACATTCCCGGCCACCGGTTGAGCGTGCGTCTGAGCGACGAGGAATTGGCCCGCCGGGCCAAGGAATGGGTCCCTCCCGAGCCGCGGTACAAGTCGGGCTGCCTGGCGCGCTACGCCGCGATGGCCACCAGCGCCGACACCGGCGCGGTGCTGAAGTGGAAGTAACCGAACTGCTGTATGGGCGTCAACGTATTCAGCAGGACAAGAGTCTAGGCCATGGCCGTCGATATCGCCGAACTGCTTCAATTGTCGGTTGATGAGCGTCTCGAAATCGTCGAGCGTGTATGGGAGAGCCTCGCTTCGAGTGGGCAGACAATCCCCGTGCCGGACTGGCACTTGGAGGAACTCGACCGTCGCGAGGAGATGCAACAGAGGAACCCAGTCGCCATGCTGAGTTGGGAGGAGGTCAAGCAGCGTCTGCGGGAGCACCATGATTAGCCGCGTCGTCTTCTTGCCGGAGGCTGCCCAGGACGTTGCGGATGCCCGTGCCTGGTATGAGGGGCAACGGAAGGGGCTTGGAGAGACCTTCGTTCAAGCGATCGATGCTCGAATCAACTCCCTGCGTGCCAATCCAGAGATTCATGCGATCGTGCGAAAGGCGTATCGCCGTGCGATTCTGAGTCGTTTCCCTTATGCGATCTACTACAAGCACACTGGGGACACCCTGGAGATCTGGGCCGTCCTCCACACGTCGCGGAATGCGACGGTGGTGAGGCGACGACTCGGATGAACGTACCGTTGGGCTGATGCGTGCCAGCTTTCGTAAACCTCCGAGCTTCGCCCTTGTGGCGCTGTACCTCCTGGCGGTCACCGCCGCCGGGCGGTTTCACGCGCACCGTGGCCCCGTGGGCGACGATTGCGGTGGCCTTAGTCGCGTACGGTGCTGCCCGGGCGATCACGCGTCCAGTCCCCCTCCCGTCCCGCAAGTCGTCTTGGGGGAGATCGGCAACGCCGACGAGTGCCCTGTCTGCCAGTTCCTCGCCCAGAAGTTCGTCTCCCCGACGGCCGAGCAGTCGGCCGGTTGGCGGCGACTTCCCGAAAGTCCCGCGCCGGTCGAGCCGGCTCGGCCGATGCTGGGCTTTTTTCTCATCCAGCGGAGCCGCGCGCCGCCGTCTTGCGTGTGAACGCGCGCCGGCTTCCTGAGCCGTGATGCCGCAACGCGTCGGTTTGCGACTGCGCGGCGTCGCGGTTCCCTTCCCCCTTGTTCCGGGTTTGTCTATGTTCACACGCAAGCAATCGACGGTTCATCGGCAATCCGCGCTACCCGCGCGGCGCGCCGCATTCACTTTGGTCGAACTCTTGGTGGTCATCGCGATCATCGGGATCCTCATCGCGCTGTTGCTGCCGGCCGTTCAGGCCGCGCGCGAGGCGGCCCGGCGGGCCACCTGCTCGAACAACCTCAAGCAATTGGGCCTGGCCGTGCACCTGCACCACGACGTCCACAAGACGCTGCCGCCGGGCTGGCTGGCCTACGATCCGGCCAGCGGCGCGAGCTATCCCGCGGGCGTGCCGGGTTGGGCCTGGGGCGCGAAGATCCTCCCCTTCATCGAGCAACTCAATGTCGAGAAGAATCTCATCAACTACAGCCTGAACGTGACCGACCCGGCCCATGACGCCGCGCGCAAGACGATTCTGCCCGTCTTTCGCTGCCCGTCGGACACCGGCAAGCCGATCTTCGACTTCGAGGAGAGCCACGGCCACCACGACGGCCATCACCCCGGCGACGATGACGTCGAGTTCGCCACGGCCAACTACGTGGGCGTGTTCGGCACCATCGACATCCACTACTGCGGCACGCTGGGCGTGGGGCAGCAATGCGTGGGCAACGGATCGCTCTTCCACAACAGCCACGTGCGGTTTGCCGACATCCTCGACGGATTGAGCCAGACGTTCATCGTGGGCGAGCGGAATTCCGACCTGGGCTACGCCACGTGGGTCGGGCTGCCGGGCAACGACGAGTGCTCTCCGGCACTGGTCCTGGGCAGCGCAAGCTACCCGCCCAACTCGCGTACCGAACACGCGCACAACTTCAGCAGCCACCACCCCAGCGGTACCCAGTTCCTCCTGGGCGATGGCTCGGTACGGCTGATTGCCGAGACGATCGAGCAGTCGGCGTATCACGCCCTATGCACGCGATCGAACCGCGATCTGATCGGCAACGCGCTGCCGTGAAGGCCGCCTTGTTGAACCGCAAGCCGAGGGCGTGCGCGGTCCGGGCGACAGCCCACCCTGCCATGGCGATCCACGCAACAAGGCTGACCTCGGCGCCCCAGACGAGCGCGGCGGGCCGGTAGCGGTAGACCAGCCGATGGTTTCCCGCCGGAAGCCGCGCCCCACGCATCACGCGGTTGGTGCGGAGAATGGGCACGGGCCGAGGTTCACGCCCGTCGGATGCCACCTCGAGTCGCCAGCCAGGATAGAACTGATCGGCCAACACGAGCAGGCCGGGCCGCCGAAGCACGGCCTCGATCTCGACCCGGTCGGCTTCGTAACACACGACCCGGCACGTCTCGCCCGGCAGCGAGCCGGCCGGCTCAGTCTTCTCGTCGCGGGGAAACGGTCCGGTCTCGGTCTCGACGACGGCCGACCGGCGAAAGTCCCGCGGTCGGCCGTCGCGGTCGAGCACCATCCGAGCGCGGCGGAAGAGTTCGCCGAGGTCGCGCGATTCCAAGGGCGGCAACGTCTCGATCTCGTGAACAATCCACGCCCGATCGAGCGCGCTCGAGTTGTACCACAGCGACACGTCCTCCGGACCCATCGCGCCTGGCTGTTCCAGCCGCACCCGCTCGCCCTCGTGGGGGACCTCCCTTCCGGCGAGAATGACGTAGGCCGCGCCCACGGCATTCAGGACACTCTGCTGCGGCAGAATCGCCGGTCTGGCTTCGCCGCGCGGCCAGCGCGCCGCCACGAGGAACGTCTGATAGTCGGCGAGGTTCATGGCATCGGGCACGTGCGCCAGGGCCATGCCGGTCCCCAGGTGGTGTTTGGGTTGGAGCGTTGCGTGGTACCAGTCCACGGCGTCACCAAGCCGCAAGGGTGACGACGCCTTGTGCCACGCGCCCGGTGACCAGGCCGGGCGGCGGAAGACACGGAAAGGCCAAGCGCGGTCCTTGCGTTGGGCATGTCGGTCGATGGCCTCGGCCAGCGCGGGCGCGCGGCGCCACGCCTCGGCCGGCGTGGTGGCGACCATCCAGCCGTTCGCCACCGCCAGATCGACCGCCACCAACACCAGCATCGCCCAGCGGGCCCGTGAGGTCTGCCTCGTCGCAATGGCCAGTAGCCACGCGGCAACGCCTGAGATCACCGCGGCCTGCACAAATGCCCCTATCAGATCGGCGGCGGCCCCGCCCGGGTCGAAGGGGCCGAACACCGGGCTGGGCTTTACCTCGGCAAGCCAGTTGTGCCAGAACGGGAGCATCGCCGCGGTGCCCGCTGCGCCGGCGAGGCTCGCAGCGCTCAAACGGAGGAGCCAACGCCGCAACCCGGCCACGTCGCCGGCTATCGCTTCATCCCATCCCCGCGCCGCCAAGAGACTCAGCCCAAGGGTTGCCACGCCGAGCAACTTGGCCGGGTAGCGGAACGACGCATAGCCCGGCAGCACGATCGTCAGGAACCAGTAGACGCCGCCGGCCGGCGGACCCACGGGCCAGGGCTTCGCGGGGTCGCCGCCCGCGGCCGCCCGCAATTCGTTCCAGACCCACCCCAGGCCATGCCATCCGAGACTGCCCAAGACAAAGAGCACGACCATCCAGGTGAGCCACTGCGGTCGGGCATCGTTGCCGCGGCGCCATCGCATGGTCGATATCGCCAGCACCACCGGCAAGAGGCCCATGTAGAGCGAGGGCGTCCAGACGAGCCCCTCGCCGGGAATGGCCTCGAACCAGCGGCGATGCACGGGAAACTGCCGCCCGCCGCAATTCGGCCAGAGGAACTCCGCCAGTCGCCAAGGCCCGACGCTATAGTGATAGACGTGTTCGCGGTGCGATCCGCGCGGGATGTCGCGCGCGAGGATCGCGTCGGTCCATTGGCCCAGGCGCCCGCTGCCGATGGCCTGAGGAAGCTCCCACACCGTTCCCGCGATGCCCGCCGCACGCTCGCTGTGCCGCAAGAACTCGGCCGTCGGCAAGAGCTGCACCGCGGAAAGGCCCGCGGCGATCGTTGCCGCGGGCCGAGCACGGCGAACCGCTTCGGGAGGGTGGAAACGACCCCGTGTGGCGACGTCGGGGTTCGGACCCAGACGGCCTGGATCGCGGCAAGCAGGCCCGCGTGATAGGCCGCCTGGGGATCGCCGCCAAGGACCATCATGGCCAAGACCGCGCCAAGCGCGATACTCCACGCCGCTTGTGCCTGGATCGCTCGGTCTGCTGCCAACAGCGCCAGGGGCAGCCAGGCGGCCCCGACCAGGTAGACGACATTCGTGTATTGGAACAGCACGCTGCCCGAGAAGGCATACGAGATCGCGGCCACGGTCGCCGCATCGGCGCTTGCCCCCCAATGCCGGGCCAAGAGCCACGCCGCGCCCAGGGCCATCGCGAAATGCCCGAGCACATAGACCCGGTACGCCACGTCGAACGACACCGGCAATGCGAACACGAGCTGCCCTGGGTAGAAGGCCGCGGCCGTGCCGCTGCCGGCCAGGGGCACGCCGAGGTCCTGGTATGGGTTCCAGAGCGGCGCCCGGCCGGCTGACCACTCGTGGGCCACGTGCTGCATGAGCGGGTAGTAGTAGTGGGCCGCGTCACGCACGGCGAACATCCCGCCCGCCAGCACGCCGGCAAAGAACCAGCCGACCAGCGCCACCAGGATAAGTACGATGAAGATGCCCGGACGCATGGATGCCATTGTACCGGGTCGTCGCGCCGGATGAAGTCGGAAAGGGGTATCGCCGGGGTCGTCGTTGGCGTCGGGCTTCCTTGCGCCCGA
>JANLFZ010000128.1:7727-13785 GCA_024653385.1 Thermoguttaceae bacterium
GGAATCGCGTACACTGATCCGCACCGCCGGAAACCTGCGAGGAACTTCGTGTGCGGCGCGATCCCCCGGTGACATTGAAGGCCCGATACGTCTTTCCCGTCAGCGGCGAGCCGATCGCCGGCGGGGCCGTGGTCGTTCAAGGGGGGCGGATCGTGGCGGTCGGGCAGGGCCTTGGGTGCGGCGAGATGCGAGACCTGGGTCCGCTGGCCCTCGTGCCGGCGCCGGTCAATGCTCATACCCATCTGGAGCTGAGCGACCTCGACGCTCCGCTGGGGCAACCGGGGACCGGTTTCGTCGCATGGATCCGCGAGGTGATTCGGCACCGCCGCACCCGGGCCGGTTCGGCCGAGGCGGCCGTCGCGCGCGGTCTGGCCGAGTGCGAGCGTTTCGGAACGGCGGCCGTTGGCGAAATCGCCCAGCCCGATTGGTCCCCAGGCCCCGTCGAGAAGTCACCCCTCGATACGACCGTGTTTCTCGAACTGATCGCTCCGACAAAGCAGCGTGCCGGCGCCGCGATCGAGCGGGCCGAACGCCACCTGGAACACCGGGGAACTCCTTGGCGGGCCGGCCTGGCGCCCCATGCGCCCTACACGGTGCGGCGATGCGTTCTGCAACGCGCCGCGGCCCTCTGCCGCACGCGCGGCGCGCCGATCGCTTTCCATCTGGCCGAATCCCGGGAGGAAATCGAGTTGCTGCGCACGGGCGCAGGGCCGCTGCGCGCGTTCCTCGAAGAGGCCGGCGCGTACAGCGGCGAGTTTGGCCGGTTGCGGCCGCTCGACTTCCTGCAAGTCCTCGACGACGCCCCGAAGGTGCTGGTGATCCATGGGAACTACCTCGACGACGAGGAAATCGCGTTTCTGGCCGATCGCCGCCAGCGCATGGCCGTGGCCTATTGTCCCCGAACCCATGCGCGCTTCGGCCACGACCCTTTTCCGTTGGCGAAAATGCTCTCGGCAGGGGTAAGCCTGTCGCTGGGGACGGACAGCCGCGCGTCGTCGCCCGACTTGAACCTATGGGCCGAGGTGCAATGCGCCGCGGCACGCCACGTTGCCGTGCCCCCGCGCGCCGTGCTGGAGATGGCCACGCTTGGCGGCGCCCGGGCGCTGGGGTGCGAGCACGAGCTTGGCAGTCTCGCGCCGGGCAAGCGAGCCCGATTGCTCGCCGTCGAACTGCCCGACCGCGTCGCTGCCGATCCCCATGAGCTGCTCGTCGAGGGCACGGCCCTGCCTGCCGGCACGGGCTTGGATGCGAAAATCGGGACACTCCCCGCGAACGGTTACGGCAACGCTTTCCCCGAGACCTCGAATCGGAGTCATCGCGATGCGGTTCCTTAGACCCCACGCCGGCCTGCGCGTTGTGATGGTTGCTCTGTTGGCAGCCGCGAGCGGTTCGTCGCGGGCCGGCCAGACGACGCCGACCGCCTGGATCGACCGACTGCTGGCCGTCCCCTACGCCGACCCCTCGCCCCCCGAGGAGCCGAAGCTCCAGTTGCTCTATCAGGACTACGAGCGACTTGGCCTGGGCACGACCTGCATGGGCGGCCCCATGACGATCGGCGCGCGCCAGTACCAGCACGGCCTGGGCACCCACGCGAACAGCCGCATCCGCATCTTCTCGCCCGATCCGGTTGCCAAGTTCACGGCCCGAATCGGCGTGGAGAACAACTCGGTGACCAACCCCGGCGGCCGCCCGATCGGCTCGGTGGTCTTCGCGGTCATTGCGGGCAACCGCGAACTGTACCGCTCGAAGCTCATGCTGGCCGGCCAAGAAGCCGAGAAGATCGAGGTCGACGCGGGCGGCGCTCGAGTGCTCGACCTGCTGGTGACCGACGGCGGCAACGGCAGCGCGTGCGATTGGGCGGCCTGGGCCGACGCCGCGATCACCACGACCAGCGGCAAGACGATCGCCGTCGAGAAGATCCCGCAGGGCGTCATCCCGACGGGCGCGACACGCTATCCCTTCTCATTCCTGTACGACGGCAAGCCGAGCGACACCATCCTCCCGACCTGGAAGGCCACGCGCACGGCCCCGGCGAAAGAGCCCGACGGCCGCGAGGTCTCGACCCTGCGGTGGATCGAGCCCAAAAGCGGCCTGGCGGTCACCTGGCAGGTGACCCGCTTTGCCGAGTACGGGGCTGCCGACTGGGTGCTTTGGTTCGAGAACACGGGCAAAGCCGACACGACGCTGGTCGAGAACGTGCAGGCGCTCGACGTGAACGTCGAAACGCCGCTTCCCCGCGGCCCTGCTTACCTATTGCACAAGACCCACGGCGGAACTCCCGACCCGATGCAGTTCGAGCCGAGCGTGCTGCCGGTCGACGCGAAGCACCCTCGGACGCTCGATGCGGGCCACGGCCGCTCGTCGGGCAAGGACCTGCCGTTCTTCAAGCTCCAGACCGGGTTGGGTTCGGTCATCGTTGCGGTCGGCTGGTCGGGCTATTGGAAGGCGCTGTTCGAGTGCCAGGACGGCAAGCACCTGCACATGGCCGCCGGCATGGAGAAGACCCGCTTCCGGCTCCATCCCGGCGAGAAGGTCCGCTCGCCGCGGATCCTCCTGATGCATCACGAAGGCGACACCCGCGAGAGCAACGCCCGCTTTCGGCAACTGCTCTACAAGCACTATGCCGCGAAGCGCGACGGCAAGGTTCCGCTCCCCATCCCGTTCTGCAACACGTGCTTCACGCGCGGCGGGGTCTGGCTCAACGAGTGCAACGCCGAGAACCAGATCTCGCTCATCAAGGCGTACTCGAGACTCGGCCTGGAGGCCCTGATCACCGACGCGGGCTGGTTCACCGGCGGCTGGCCGGCCGGGGCCGGCAACTGGGACCCGCGCAAAGACGCTTACCCCAACGGCATGGGCCCGGTGGCCCTGGCGGCCAAACAGCGCGGCATGATCTACGGCCTGTGGTTCGAGCCCGAGCGCGTCGTGGCCGGCACGGCGGTCCACAAGGAGCACCCCGAATGGTGTTTGAAGAGCACGCCGGGGCCGCAGGATACGTACCTCTTGAACTTCGGTCTGCCGGAGGTCCAGGAGTACTTCTTCCAGATCGTCAAGGGGTTCATGGACCTGCCGGGGTTCCGCGTCTACCGCCAGGACTTCAACATGGACCCGCGCCCCTACTGGCTCTTTAGCGACCCGCCCGACCGCCAGGGCATCACCGAGATGAAGTACATCGCGGGTTTGTACGCTTACTGGGACCGGCTGGCCGCGGCCTGGCCCGATAGCCTGCGCGAAGAGTGCGCCAGCGGCGGGCACCGGATCGATCTCGAGACGATCCAGCGCCTGCACATCGCCCAAAAGACCGACTACTGGTTCGACGACGAGGTCGATCAGGCCGCGCTTTGGGGCACGAGCCAGTACCTGCCGAACCACTGCGTCGTCGCGCACCTGAACAAGCTCGACGAGTACTCGTTCCGCTCGACCATGGCCTCGTCGCTTTGCCTGGGCTGGATCGCCGACGCCCCCGACTTCGACATGGCCCGCGCCAAGCGGCTTCTTGACAAGTATCTCGAAGTCCGCCATCTGTTGGTCGGGGCATGGTATCCGCTGTTGCCCTACTCGCGCGAGCTGGATAAGTGGATGGCTGTAGAGTACCACCGCCCGGACCTGGACGAGGGCATGCTCTTGGTCTTCCGCCGGCCCGAAAGCCCGTACAGCTCGGTCCAGGTGTCGCTTTGCGGGCTGGAGTCCGGGGCGGAATACGAATTGTCGTTCGACAGCGCGGGCAAGAAGGTCCGCGCACGCGGCAAGGACTTGATGAACGAACTGATCCTGACGCTGCCGACGAGGCGAAGCTCGGAGTTGATTCACTACCGGCGGGCGTCGTCGAAGTGACGGCGACGTCCGCTCGACCCAAGAGGGGGCCTCAATTCAAGCTGGGATGCACCACCAGCCCCTGGGCCTGGTCGCGGGTGTTCTCGTAGGCTCCGAAGAACTCCGAGTTGCAGTCCAGCCACAGGGTGATGCGGTGGAAGTCCTCGTCGGAGAGCTTCACGCCATAATGCTCCGGGCCGAGGTACGGCAGCAGCTTCGACGCCCGGGCGCCGAACTGGCCGGCCGGCGTGCGGCTGCCGCCGTGGACCCCGGTGTTGATGGACCCGTTCGATACGTGGTAGTAAAACCCGTACTTCGCCGCGAGATTGCTGTAGGAACGGGTCCAGCCGTACTTGCCCTCGACCGGCCCGGAGAGGTCCAGGGCCTTCTTCTCCTGGTGGCACTTGACGCAGTTGCGGTCCAGTGCCGGCTGCACCAGGCGCACGTAATTGAACGGGTGCGAACCATCGACATCGGGCATGATCTTCGAGGGCCCGCGTCGCATGGCCAGCGGCACCACGCCGGGGTCGGTGGGCGGGCGGTGCTTGCGCTCGTGGCAGCCCTGGCACGTCAGCCGTTCGCCCGGGTGCACGTACGTGCCCGAGCGCATCGACTGGATCGCCATGCCCCGTGCGTCAAGCGCCTGGAAGTAGATTTCCTTCCCCACCGGGGCCTCGAAGTAGGCGCTGCCGTCGGGTTCGACCGGCACGGTGCCCAGCACGCTTCGGGCGTTGGTCTGCTCGGCCACGCCGATGCGCGGCTCGTTCGGCGGGGCAGTGGTCTTGGGCAAGACCTGAATGACGCGCAAGGCCGTTACCTTCGCTCCTTTCGGCCACTCGAAGTCGCTGTCGTAGACGTTCATCACGGCGATGGTCGCCTGGGGGATTTCGCCACCGGCCCGCGCAAGCGCCTCGGCCGTCTGCACGGTCTGATCGGGGATCACCGGCGGGCGGGGCCGCGGGCCGAGCGGGATCGGGCTCACGCACGAGATCGCCGGGTCGCGGTAGATCAGCTCCTTGTTGCCGAAGCGGTCGATCCAGTAGATGCCGCGGTTCTTGGCCGCCGCGTCGTAGACGCACAGGTAGTCGTCTTCGCTCAGCGGCCAGGGGGTGCCGTAGACCGCGTACGGCGGGATGGGCCGGCCCTCCGCCTCGGGGAACGGCACCTCGGGCGTCAGACGCTCAAGCTGCGAGGCCGCGTTGTCGTCGGGAATTCGCGGATCGATGAGCACCAGCGACCCGAACTCGTGCCCGTGGTGCGAACCGGTCGAGGCCACGAACTTGTTCGAGCCGGGGATCGCCCGAATGGCCATCTCCATCCACGGCCGCGACTCGCGGCGGACCGGGTAGTTGCCGTGGAAGCTCCGCGGGTCGCGCCCGTCGGGAAAGCACGTCCAAATGTGGTGGGCGATGTTCGTGTCGCGGTCGACGTAGTCCCAACGGGTGTAGACGATCATCCCGTCGTTGGTGACGCTGGGGTGCCACTCGTGCGTCTCGTGGAAGCTCAGGCATACGATGTCGCTGCCGTCGTCCTTCATCGAGAACATCGTGTACACCGGGCAATGCCGCCCGCACCGCAGATAGCCGCCGCGGCGCAGCGAGATGAACACGACGCGCCCGTTGGGCAAGAAGCACGGGTCGAAGTCGTCCCAATCGCCATCGGTCAACTGAACCAAACCCGAACCGTCGGCGCCGACACGGAACAGGTGATGGCTGATCTCGGGCCCCCAGAGGTACGTCTCCTTGCCCTTCGATTGCGCGTAGGCCGTCGCCTGGGTATAGGCGAACAACACCGTCTTGCCGTCGAACGAGACCTCGGGCGAGAGGAACGCCCCGCCCTCGAGCTTCTGCCCGGCCAGGCGCCCCTTCTCGACCACCGAGTTCTCGAGCAGGTTCACGAGCTTGGGGTGTTCGCTGTACGGGTCGCACAGCACGAACAGCCCCCCGCCGGGCACGGCGTTGCAGCCGTAATACTGGTCGCACATGTGGTACACGCCGGCCGAGTCGTGCCGCTTGATGAAGAGCAGCTTCTGGTGATTCAAGAGCGGGTTGGTAAAGGCGATGCGCCGCGCCAGGCGCCGGGCGTCGAAATAGAGGTCGCGGCGGGCGTCCTGCGGCACGTCGCGGGCCGACCGCATCGCGGCAAGCCGCGCGTCGAGCCGGTCCAACTCGGCGACAAGCGGCCCGAGACGCGCCGGATCGGCGCTGGGCCGAAGCCGTGCCGCCAAATCGCGGGCCCGCTGGAG
>JANLFZ010000011.1:0-2568 GCA_024653385.1 Thermoguttaceae bacterium
GCCGGGACTTTCTGAGGGTGGCGACCCAACGGCTCACCACCGCAGAGACCCTCCTCCGGCATAAGCTCACGCTGGACGCCCAGTACCTCGGAGGTTACGTCGTCGAATGCTCGCTCAAGGCACTGATCCTGCACGCGACGCCTGATGCCGACAAGCCGGACAAGCTCAAGCGGATCACGTCTGGCGTCAAGATGCACCGGCCCGAGGTGCTGCTGGGTGAATTACGGGTTCTAGGGATTGCTCTCCCGCTCGAGATCGCCAAGCGAATGAGGCGTTTTGACTGGACCACGGACTTGGCGGTACGAAACAGGACGACGGGACACCGGGGAGACCGTTGCCTTGCTGAAGACGGCGAAAGCGATTCTCCATTGGGTGGAGGGCCAATTGCCATGACACCAACCGCGGCATCGCGCTGGGAAGCCAAACGCACTGACGAAACTCGCCGAGTCGAAGAGCTTCTTCGGGAGGCGGGATTTCAGGCGGTCGATGCCTATCGCTACAACTCGGCGTCGATCCGCGTTCGGGTCATTGATCAGCGGTTCGCGGGCCTTTCGCCGGAGCAGCGCGACGCGATGGTCGAACCGCACCTCCATAAGTTACCGGAGCGAACACAGGCAGATATTGTGAGTCGCTTTACCTTCGCTCCGTCGGAGCTTGTCGATCCTGGGAAGACGCCGAGAGAATTCCTGCTGAACACCGAATTCGAGGACCCGAGTCCCTCGATGCTGTAACGCTCACGGCAAGGCGACAGGCAGATCTTTCGGCCCTTGCGGGTCGAACAACGAGCCTGTCCCCAGCCACGCAGCGGCGACGCTTCCGCGGTATCCCTCGCCGCGGCGCGCATTGGGCGTCTCGGAGGGCCGCCCGGCTAGGACGTTTTCGCCAGCGCGGCGCTATGGGCGTGGATCTTGCGCACCGCCTCGATGATGTGGTCCATGGCGCTGCGCTCACTCAGCAGCAGCGTGTTGAACAGCCCGACCGTGGTCTGGCACACGGTCCGGTTGCCCGAAAGTTCGCGAAAGCTCTCGCGGTAGGCCTTCAACCGCTCGGCCGAGAACAGCCGCTTGAAGCCGCGCGAGTTGATCGCCTCGTCGAGCAGTCCGTCGTAATACTGCTCGTGGTATCCGCCGCCGCACGGCACGCCCTCGGCACTGAGGGCCCGCATGAACTTGTCGCGCGAAAGCCCGTGGAACTCGGCGGGGTCGTACCGGAACGGGTAGAGGTGCCAGACGGCGCGGCTGTTCTCGGGCAGGCGCGCCGGCTGAATGCCCGGGATCTGCTTCAAGCCGGCCGTCAGGTAATCGGCGTTCTCGCGCCGGCGCTGGGTCTCGGTCACCAGCTTGTCGATCTGCTGCAAGAGCAGGGCCGCCTGGTAATGGGTCATGCGGAAGTTGCTGCCGCGGCTGAAGCAGCCGCGGCCCTTGAAGGTCCCGTGGGCCCGGCCGCAATCGTGGAAGGCATGGCAGCGGTCGACGAGTTCCACGCGGTTGCCGGTCACCGCGCCGCCTTCGCCCGAGGCGATGTGCTTCGAGTTCTGGAAGCTGAAGCAACCGAGATCGCCCAGCGTGCCGCACTTGCGGCCTTTGTACTCGGCCAGCCATGCCTGGCAAGCATCCTCGACCACGGCGAGGTTGTGCTTCTTGGCGATCGCGTTGATCGGGTCCATGTCGCAGGGCATGCCGTAGATATGGACCGGGAGGATGGCTCGGGTGCGGTCGGTGATGCGGCTTTCGATGGAGGCCGGGTCCATCGTCAGCGTGGCCGGGTCCGTGTCGGCGAACACCGGCAGGGCCTTGTGCATGAGGACCACGTTGTAGGTGGCGATGAAGGTGTAGGGCGAGACGATCACCTCGTCGCCGGCATCCACGCCCATGACGTGCAGGGCGGTCAGCAAGGCCGTGGTGCCGCTGGCGGTGGCGACGCACCCCGCGGCGCCGAGCAGTTTGGCGTAGGCCGCCTCGAACTCGGCGGCCCGGCCGCCACCCCCGGCCGACGACCAATGCCCGCTGCGCAGCACGTCGAGAATGGGCGACTCCCAGGCCGTGCGCCAGCCGGGCCAGCCGGGCCAGCCGCCCTGATGCACGGGGGTGCCGCCCAACAAGGCCGGCTTGGCGGCCTCGGCGGAAAACAGGGTGGGGGCTTGCCCCGAGCCGAGCCAAGCCAGCGCGGCGGAGCCCGCCGCGGCCTGCACGAACCGGCGCCGTGGAATGCGGTCTTTCATGGCAATGACTCCTTCGCCTGCAAACGGTCACGCCTTGGGCATGGCCAGGTACACCTTGCGGATCGCCCGGATGATGTCGTTCACGTCGTCGTCGGTGAAGTTGGGATCCATGATCACCCCGCCCATCCGACCCAAGATGTCGATGGTTCGCGGGCAGCACTCGCGCCCGTAGCGGATCGCCTTGCCCTCGGGGCTGTTGAAGGATGGCCACCCGGGGTGGATCGTGACCTTGTTCTCGATGCGCGGATCGGTCGGGAGGATGACGGACCCGCCCGGCCCCGAGGCCCCGATCCCCTCGGCACGCGCAAGCGGCGCGATCTGTTCCTGCGGGCGCTGCGGGCCGAGGG
>JANLFZ010000011.1:2578-15095 GCA_024653385.1 Thermoguttaceae bacterium
GCCCCGAGGCCCCGCTCCCCTCGGCCCGCAGCGCCCGCAGGAACAGATCGCGCCGCTTGCGCGTGCCGAGGTCGAGGAAGACCGTCACGCCGAGATCGCCCTCGGGATCGGGCATCTTGCGCATTTTCAGGCCCGGCAAGTCGGCGATGCCCTCGCGGACCTTGCGGGCGTTGGCCCGCAGACGCTTGCAGATGGTGTCGAGCTTCTGCACCTGCGCCTTGAGCACCGCGCCGGTGAACTCGTTCATGCGGAAGTTGCACGAGGCGAACGCGGCCAGGATCCCTCCGCCGATGTCCGGTCCGTGGATGCGCACGATACCCACGTCGTGAAACCGGACGGCCCGCTCGAAGAGCTTCGGGTCGTTGGTCGTCACGGCGCCGCCCTCGCCCGAGGTGATCGTCTTGCTGAGCTGGAAGCTGTTGATGCCCATGTCGCCGATCGAGCCGACGAACTTGCCCTTGTAGCGTCCGCCGCAGCATTGGGCGCAGTCTTCGACCACGCGGATCTTGTGTTTGCGGGCGATCTCGAGGATGGGGTCCATGTCGGCGACGCCGCCTTGGAGGTGGCTGGGAACGATGGCCTTGGTCCGCGGCGTGATCTTGGCCTCCAGTTCCTTCGGATCCATGGCCAGCGACTCGTCGATCTCGACGAAGACCGGCAGGGCCCCGCAAAGAACCACGGCATCGTAGTCGGCATACCAGGTCCAGGCGGGGAGGATCACCTCGTCGCCCGGGCCGATCTCCAGGGCCGCCATCGCGGTGTACAACGCCGTCGTCCCCGAGGTCACCCCGACCACGTGCTTCACCCCGAGGTACGCCCCGTACGCTTTCTCGAACTCGAAGACCTTGGAGCCTTCGCGTCGCGAGCGGAACGGGGACCTCGATTCGAGCACCTCGATCAGCTCGCGCTTCTCGGCCTCGTCGTAAAACTGCGGCCCGTACGGCGCCGAGTGCAGCGGCGTCTTGCGCACGGGCGATCCACCCTCGATGGCGAGTTTGTCGCCGGCCGGCGCGCCCGAACTGGCCGTTGGCGCCCCGGCGAGAAACGACGCGGCGCCCAGCGCGCCGAGGGTCTCCAGGAACTCGCGACGGTTCTTCGGCTGATTCACAGGAACACCTCCTTTATCTGACGGACGGCTTGCACGGCTCGGACCGGTGTGGAGATTCGCCTTCTACGTGGGACCCACCACCCCAGTATGGGCCTGGGGAAAACCCGCCGTCAAGACCGGCAGACCGGCTCAGGCGTCCCGCCCCGACCCCTTCGGTATTTCATTTCGGTTCGCGGGGCGAGGCCTTGTACAGCCCGAACTCGCGAATCGTCGGCGTGTCGCGGCTGTCGAGAATGCGCAGGCGAACTCGGCTGGCCGTCACCGCGGGAAACCGCAAGAGTCGCTTGGCGCCGATCGTCGTCGCCTGCGCCACCGGCTTCCACGACTGGCCGTCCCAGGCCTCCAGGGCGAACTGCTCGACGCGTTGGCCTAGCGGGTACTGTTCCTGGATCATCGCCCGGTCGAAGGTGGCCGGCGCGCCCAGATCGATCTCCACCGCGGCTTCGGCGACGCCCTCGTCGGGCGCCCAATGCGTCGCCTTGTCGCCATCGACGACCGCGCCGGCCGGATGGCCGGGCGCCGCGCTGGTCGCGCGGGCCGGCTTGCCCCGAGCCAAGTTCGTGCGGAACGTCTCGTCCAGCACCGCGCGCAGTTCCTTCAGCCGCGCCACGTCGTTTTCGTGGAAAAGCCCTCGCCGGTCCGGCGGCACGTTCAAGAGCAGGACCGAATTGCGGCCCACCGACCGGTAGTAGATGTCCAGCAGATGCGCGAGCGACTTGACCTTGTCGTCCTGCTCCGGGTGGTAGAACCAGCCGGGCCGGATCGAAACATCGCATTCGGCGGGATACCACACGAGGTCCTTGGCCGCCGCCAGGTACTTTCGATGTCCCAGATCCGCGGCCGTCTGATCGCCGGGGCCGCGCTTGGGCAACACGCTCCACTCGCTCGGGCGCGCCAGCCCGTCCTCGTTGCCGACCCAGCGCACGTCCGGGCCCATGCCGAAGATCACCGCGTCGGGTTGGCACTGCCGGACCACGGCGATGTAGCCCTCCCAATCGTAGACCTGCCGCTTGCCGTTGGGGCCTTCGCCGCAGGCGCCGTCCCACCAGACCTCGGCAATCGGACCGTACTCGGTCAACAGCTCGCGGAGCTGGTTCTTGTAGTACGTGTTATAGGCGTCGGATCCGTAGGTCCGTTCGTGGCGGTCCCACGGCGAGAGGTACACGCCGAACTTCAGGCCGAACTGGCGGCACGCCTCGGCCGCCTCGCGCACCACGTCGCCCTTGCCGTTGCGCCACGGGCTGTGTTTGACGCTGTGCTCGGTGTACTTGCTGGGCCAGAGGCAAAAGCCGTCGTGGTGCTTCGCGGTGAGGATCAGCAGGTTCATGCCCGCCGCTTTGCACGTGGCGGCCCACTGCCGCGCGTCCAAGGCCGTGGGGTTGAACACGCGGGGCGACTCCTTGCCGTCGCCCCATTCGTTCCCCGTGAACGTGTTCACCCCGAAATGGACGAAACACGTGAACTCGAGTTCCTGCCAAGCCACTTGCTGGGCAGTCGGCGTCACGCGGGCGGCCTTGCGCAGCACCTCGCGGGGAACGTCGTCCGCCGCGCGCGCACCGGGCAGCGCCAGCAACAGCCACAATCCCAGCGGTATCACCATTCGTGCCATGATCGGGATCTCCTTGCAGACCCGGCCATTGTAAGACATCGCGCGAGAAGACACCACCGATTTCGCGCGGAGCGGCCGTCTCGCCCGGCCGCGGCCTGCCGATCACCCGGCCGCGTGCTCCGCACAATACAGCCCGTGCGACTCGATGTACTTCTCCACGGCGCGGGGTGTCCGAAAACGAATGCTGGCGCCGGCGGCCACGCGGCGCCGCAGGTCGGTGCTCGACAGCCCGATCGCGGGCATCTCGACCTGGTGGCGTCGGATCTGGTCGATCCGCTCGGGCGAGGCGATCTCGCGCAGGCAATCGTAGTCTGGGTCCGCCGCGCCCGCACGACGTACCACCAGCGGCATGGCCAACTCGCACACGCGGCGGGCCTCGTACCAATCGGGCAGGTCGTTGAGCATGTCGGCCCCGAGAAGGAAGAACAGTTCGACCTCGGGCTGCTGCCGCCGGAAGTGCTCGAGCGTCTGGACCGTGTAGCTCACGCCCCCCCGGTCCGCCTCGTAGCGGCTGACGGCAAAGGCCTCGTGGCCGGCCACGGCCAGCTCCAGCATTTCGATGCGCTGTTGGGCCGGCGTCAGCACACGGTCGCGCTTGTGCGGCGGCACCGCGGCCGGCAAGAACAGCACCTGGTCCAGATGGGCCTGCTCGCGGCAGCACTCCGCCAGAAGAAGGTGTCCGTAATGCACCGGATCGAACGACCCGCCGTAAAGACCCAAACGCACTACCAGCCTCCCTGACGCCCGCGAAAAGCCAACCCGGAGGCGCCATTATCGGGTGCGCCGCCGTCGGCCACAAGCGCGTGGTCCAACAGCCCCTTGCGGCCGAATACCGCACCCCCGTCAACGGTTGGTGCGTGCGCGGGTTTCCGCGATGGACTCGCGGATTGCCGTGGCCGGTTCCGTGACGCCGACGGCAAGCCGATTTCGCCGTGCGCACCTAAGTGTCGGTGTGGTGAAAGGTTGTGACAATTCGTCCACCGACCACGCATTTCGGTACATTCTTTGCTAAGGGATCGCTCGATTCCAGGGGATCGTTGGCTTCGAGACTTCGAGAAACTGTCCCCAAGCGCCGGAGGAAATCGATGGTAACTCACCAGGGCCACAAGCACAGCTCGAAGTTCCTCGCCGAGGTGATTGCGAACACCCCGGGCGGCGAGCGGATGGTGCACTGCCTTCAATGCGGGAGCTGCGGCGGAAGCTGTCCCAGCGGCGCCGACATGCAATACACGCCCCGCGCGCTGTTTGCCATGATCAATGCGGACCGCCGCGACGAGGTGCTCTCGGCCAACACGATGTGGAGTTGCGTCTCGTGCTATTTCTGCACGACGCGCTGCCCCCAGAAGGTCCCCATTACCGAGATCATGTACACGCTGAAGCGGCTTGCAATCCGCGACGGCATGGCCAAGGGCGAAGACGCGCCCGCCCTGGCCAAGACCTTCACCGACCTGGTCGAGAAGTACGGCCGCGCGTATGAGGTCGGCATCGCCCTGTTCTACTTGGGGCTCAAGAAGCCGATGTCGGCCCTGCGCGCCGGTCCGATGGGTGTCTCGATGTTCCTCCGGGGACGCATGGCGATTCTGCCCCAGAAAATCCGCCAGGTCGAACAGCTCCAAGCCATCATCAAGAAGGCCCGCGAAATCGGAGGTGCGGCGTGAAATACGCGTACTACCCCGGGTGCTCGTTGGAAAAGAACAGTGCCGCGTACGACGTGTCGGTCCGGGCGGTCGCCGACGTCCTGGGCATCCAACTCGTGGAAATCGACGACTGGAACTGCTGCGGCGCCACCGAGTTTTTCTCCCAGGACGAGCTGGTCGCCTGCTCCGTCGTCGCCCGCAACCTCGCCCTGGTCGAGCCCCAATTGAACCAGGTCGTGGCGCCTTGTGCCGCGTGCTACCTGAACCTCAAGAAGGTCGATCAATTGATGGTCGAGCACCCCAGGATGAACGCCCACATCAACGAGGCGCTTGCCGCGGGGGGGCTCAAGTACCAGGCGGGCCGGGTGCGCGTGCGACACCTTCTGGACGTGATCGTCGCCGACATCGGCGAGGCGGCCGTGCGCGACAAGGTCGTCCGCCCCCTTTCGGGATTGCGCGTGGCGCCCTACTACGGCTGCCAATGGGTCCGGCCCATGGACGGCGTCGACAACCCCGAGTACCCCATGAAAATGGACGAGCTGTTCAAGTGGCTCGGGGCCGAGGTCGTCGATTACCCGGTCAAAGCCCATTGCTGCGGCGGCCACATGACCCAAATCAGCGAGCCCCAGGCGTTCGAGCTGATCCGCCGCCTGCTGCAAAACGCGGTCGACTACGAAGCCGACCTGATCCTCTGCATGTGCCCTATGTGCCAGCTCAACATGGACGGCTACCAGAACCGCGTGAATCACTTCTTCGGCCTGAACTTCAACGTGCCGATCGTGTTCTTCACGCAGATGCTCGGGGTGGCCTTCGGGCTGGACTTTTCCAAGCTCGGCTTCGGCAAGGAACTGGTCGCCGCCAAGCCGGTCATCCAAGCGAAGCTCGGCGCGGCGTGAACGATGAGGGATGAAAGACAAGAAATGAAGGATTGGGGATTGGAGGCGAGACACGAGGGATGAGGTACAAACGATGAGGCACAAGGGATGAGGACCTCCTTCATCCCTCGTCCTTCATCTCTCATCGCTCCTCCGCAACTTCGGGAGAACCACCATGGCCGAGAGAGTCGGCGTTTACGTGTGCCATTGCGGCAGCAATATTGCCGGCATGGTCGATGTCGAGGAGGTTGCCCGCTGGGCCGGCGCCAACCTGAAGGACGTCGTCGTGGCACGCGACTACAAGTTCATGTGCTCCTCGTTGGGCCAGGCCATGATCGAGGAGGACATCAAGAAGGAAAAACTCACCCGCGTCGTCGTCGGCGCCTGCTCGCCCCACCTCCATGAAAAGACCTTCCGCCGGGCGTGCCAGAACGCGGGCATGAACCCCTACCTGTGCCAGATGACCAACCTGCGCGAGCACGTCTCGTGGGTCTCGGTCGACCGCAAGCTGGCCACCGAGAAAGCCAAGGCTCTGGTCTCGGCCTCGGTCGAGCGCGTCAAGCGCCAGGCTCCCCTCGAGCCCATGTACGTCAAGGTCAATCCGGCCACCCTCGTGATCGGCGGCGGAATCGCCGGCCTTCAGGCCACGCTCGAACTGGCCGACGCCGGCTACCACGTGTACCTCGTCGAGCGCGAACCGTCGATCGGCGGCCACATGGCCCAGTTCGACAAGACCTTCCCCACGCTCGACTGCTCGGCCTGCATCCTCACCCCGAAGATGTCCGAGGTCGGCCAGCACGAGAACGTCACCTTGCTCACCTACGCCGAGGTCGAGGAAGTCTCCGGGTCGGTCGGCAACTTCAAGGTGAAGATCCGCAAGAAGGCCCGCTCGGTCATTTACCAGAAATGCACCGGATGCGGCATTTGCAGCGAGAAGTGCCCCCGCAAGGTCGTCGACGACGTGTTCGAGGCGGGCATGGGCACGCGCAAGGCCATCTACACCCCCTTCCCGCAGGCCGTGCCGCGCGTCCCGGTGATCGACCGCGCGTCGTGCATCTGGTTCGAACGCCAGAAATGCGGGGCCTGCAAGAAACTCTGCCCCACCGACGCCATCGACTTCGACCAGCAAGACGAGGTGATCGAGGTCGAGGTCGGCAATATCATCGCCGCCACCGGCTGGAAGATGTTCGATTGCAAGCGGATCCCCCAATACGGCTACGGCCGTTTGGCGAACGTCTACACCAGCCTCGAGTTCGAGCGCCTGTGCAACGCCGCCGGACCGACCGGCGGCAAGATCGTCCTGCGCGACGGCAAGACCGAGCCCAAAGAGGTGGCCATCATCCACTGCGTCGGCAGCCGCGACGTGAAATACAACGAGCACTGCTCGGCCATCTGCTGCATGGCCGCCTTGAAATTCGGCCACCTGGTGCTCGAAAAGACCCAGGCCAAGGTCTACTCGTTCTATATCGACATGCGAACCAACCAGAAAGGCTACGAGGAGTTCTACCAGCGGCTCCTCGAGGAGGGCATGGTCTTCGTGCGCGGCAAGGTCGCCGAAGTCACCGACGCCGCGCGCAAACCTTCGGAACAGGGCAAGCTGATCGTCCAGTTCGAGGACACGCTTCTCGGCAAGCAACAACGCATCCCCGTCGACATGGTCATCCTGATGGGCGCCCTGGAGCCCCAGGCCGACGCCAAGGAGTTCGGGCTGAAGCTCGGCATTTCGTGCAGCATGGCGGGCTGGTACACCGAACGCCACCCCAAGCTCGACCCCGTGGCCACCATGACCGACGGCGTGTTCGTCGCCGGTGCCTGCCAAGGGGCCAAGGACATCCCCGCCTCGGTGGCCCAAGGCGCGGCCGCCGCAGCCCGGGTCCAAGGCATGATCACCAAGGGCAAGGTGATGATCGAACCCATCGTCGCCTCGATCGACGAGGAGTCCTGCTCCGGCTGCCGGATCTGCAACACGATGTGCCCCTACAACGCCATCGAGTTCGACCCCGAAAAGGAGGTGAGCCGCGTCATCACCGCGCTGTGCAAGGGCTGCGGCACCTGCGTGGCCAGTTGCCCCGCGGGCGTGATCACCGGCGCCCACTTCAACAACGACCAGATCTTCGCCGAGATCGAAGGCATTCTTTGGGACGCGGCCGCCTCGCCCCACGGGAACGGCTCCGCCGCCGCCAAACCCCAACCGACCGCCGCCTCCCTCTGAGAGCAAGCACAACGGACCGAAAACTCAACCTGGGCTCTGAACCATGAGCGAACCGTTCGAACCGAAAATCGTCGGCTTCCTCTGCAACTGGTGCTCGTACCGGGCAGCCGACCTGGCCGGCTCGGCGCGCATCAAGCACGCCCCCAACGTGCGCATCATCCGCGTGATGTGCAGCGGCCGCGTGGACCCGACCTTCGTCCTCAAGGCCCTCGCCCTCGGCGCCGACGGCGTCATGGTCGCCGGCTGCCACCCGGGTGAATGCCACTACCTCGAGCAGAACTACAAGGCCATGCGGCGCTTCCATATGCTCAAGCACGCCCTCCAAGCGATGGGCGTCGACGACCAGCGCGTGCGGCTCGTCTGGGCCTCGGCCGCCGAGGGACAACAACTGGCCGACGCAATCGACCAACTCGTCGAGGATGTGCGACGCCTCGGCCCCTTGAACTGGCCCGCCAACTGGCAAGAGGACGCCCAGCGTCTGAAGGCCCTCGAGAAAATCGCCCACGAGCACGCCGAAGCGATGGAGGTCCTGTCATGAGCAAACCCAAAGGCAAACTGGCCCTCTACTGGGCGGCCTCGTGCGGCGGCTGCGAAATCGCCGTGCTCCAGCTCGATGCCAAGATCCTCGACGTGGCCGAGGCCTTCGATATCGTCTTCTGGCCCGTGGCCGTCGACGCCAAGGTCCGCGACGTCGAACGCATGGCCGACGGCGAAATCGACGTCTGCCTCTTCAACGGCGCCATCCGCACCAGCGAGCAGGAGTACATGGCCCAACTCCTCCGCCGAAAATCCAAGGTGCTCGTGGCCTTCGGCTCCTGCTCCCACGAGGGCGGCATCCCCGCGATCGCCAACCTCAACAATAAGAACGAGATCTTCCAAACCAGCTACCGCGACACGCCGTCGACCGAAAACCCCAACGGCGTCTACCCCCAGCCCGAGACCCAAGTGCCCGAGGGAACGCTCCACCTGCCGGTGTTCTACGACACGGTGCGGACCCTCGACCAGACCGTCCCGGTCGATTACTACCTGCCCGGCTGCCCGCCCGAGGCCGATCGCATCTGGGACGCCATCACCGCCATTCTCGAGAACAAGCTGCCGGCCGCGGGAACTGTTCTCGGCGACGACACCACGGTCTGCGACACCTGCCCACGCAAGCGATCCGAAAAGAAAATCAAGGAGTTCAAGCGTACCTGGCAGGTGATCCCCGACGCCGAGACGTGCCTGTTGGAACAGGGACTGCTCTGCTGCGGCATCGCCACCCGCGCAGGCTGCGGAGCCCTGTGCCCCCAGGTCAACTCGCCCTGCATCGGATGCTACGGTCCGAACAACGGCGTACAGGATTACGGCGCCCGGCTCATGGCCGCCCTCGCCTCGGTCATCGACGCCAACTCGCCCGACGAAATCCAACGGATTATCGAGCAAGGCATCCCCGACCCCATTGGCAGTTTCTACCGCTTCAGCCTGGCTCATAGCCTGCTGCGCCGAAAGAAACTCGCCAAGGCGGGAGAGTGAAAACAAACGTTTGAGGTCAGAAGTCGCAAGGGAGAGGTCGGAGGTCAACGCGCTGGGGTGTGGTGATGCGCTGGGGTGCGGTCTGCCGACCGCACCACCACGGCTGGCCGAAGGTCTCCATGAGCAGGAATAACCGCTCGCGGGGACTGTCCCCACGTGTCGGCGGGGTCACGAGACCCGCGCCGAACCCATCCGACCTCCGACTTCCAACATCCCTCTTTTCGCCTGCTGACCGCCGGAGACTCGGAGACCCCATATGAACCGTCGCATCTCCATCGATCCCGTGACTCGACTCGAAGGACACGGAAAGATCGACATCTTCCTCGACGATCAGGGCAACGTCGCCAACGCCTACCTCCAAATCCCAGAACTCCGCGGCTTCGAACGCTTCTGCCTCGGACGGCCCGCTGAGGACATGCCCAACCTCACCGCTCGCATCTGCGGCGTCTGCCCCGAAGCTCACCACCTCGCCGCCACCAAGGCCCTCGACGACCTCTTCCACGTCGATCCTCCTCCCGCCGCCAAAAAAATCCGCGAACTCTTCTACTCCATCTTCTTCGCCACCGACCACACCACCCACTTCTACGCCCTCGGCGGACCCGACTTCGTCCTCGGACCCAAGGCCCCTCCCGCCCAACGAAACATCCTCGGCGTCGTCAAAAAAGTCGGCATGGACATCGCCTCCAAAGTCCTCAAAATGCGACGCGATGGACACCACCTCATCCAAGCCATCGGCGGTCGAGCCGTCCACCCTAACTGGGGCCTCCCCGGCGGCGTCAGCCGAGGCATCTCCCCAGAACTCCGCCGCGAAATCGAAGACCTCGGTCGACACGCTCTCGACTTCGCCAAGTTCTCCCTCCAACTCTTCGACAACCTCGTCCTCCATAACTCCGACTACCTCCAACTCATCTCCGGAGATACCTACGTCCACCATACCTACAACATGGGCACCGTCGACGACAATAACTGCGTCAACTTCTACGACGGGCTCATCCGCGTCACAGGCCCAGACGGACGCGAACACGCCAAGTACCACCCCAAAGACTACCAAAACTTCATCGCCGAACGCGTCGAACCCTGGACCTACCTCAAGTTCCCCTACCTCAAACGCGTCGGCTGGAAAGGTTTCGTCGACGGACCCGACTCCGGAATCTACAAGGCCACTCCCCTCTCCCGACTCAACGCCGCCGACGGCATGGCCACCCCCCTGGCCAACGCCGAGTACCATCGCTTCTACGAAACCCTCGGCGCCAAACCCGTCCACCACACCCTCGCCACCCACTGGGCTCGGCTCATCGAACTCCTCTACGCCACCGAACGCTGGCTCGAATTGGCCGCCGATCCCCTCATCACCAGTCCCGACTTCCGCGTCCTACCCTCCCACACGCCCACCGAAGGCGTCGGCTGCGTCGAGGCTCCACGCGGCACCCTCACCCACCACTACTGGACCGACCCTCGCGGCATCCTCACCAAGGTCAACCTCATCGTCGGCACCACCAACAACAACGCCCCCATCTCCCTCTCCATCAAAAAGGCCGCCCAGCAACTCATCCACCACGGACAGGTCTCCGAGGGACTCCTCAACATGGTCGAAATGGCCTTCCGCGCCTACGACCCCTGCTTCGGATGCGCCACCCACTCCCTCCCAGGTCACATGCCCCTCGAAATCACCCTCCACGACCACCTCGGAAATCCCCTCCAACGACTCACCCAAAACCTGTAATCGCCGCGCCGGGAGCCGGCTGGGTGGTCCTGCCCGGCGGGACCCTGTGGCGAATCAACGAGTGTTCAGGTTCCGGTGGTGGCCGGCGCCGAAGTGCGGAGATGCAGGCGCGTCGCGAAGTCTGAGGCTCAGACGTCGAGGTTTCTTGCCTCGAGCGCGTGTTTCTCGATGAACTCGCGTCGGGGTTCGACTTTCTCGCCCATCAGGATGCGGAAGAGGTCGTCGGCGGCACCCGCGTCGTCCATGCGGACCTGGACAAGCGTGCGGTGGGCGGGGTCGAGGGTGGTATCGCGGAGTTCCTCGGCGTTCATTTCGCCGAGACCCTTGAAGCGAGTAATCTGAAGACCTTTCTCGCCGGCGGCGCGGACCGCAGCCAAAAGGCCGCGCAGGTCGTCGAGCCCGGTGACTTGCTCGCCCCGGCGCAGGCGGTAGCGAGGCTCTTCGAGGCCGGTGCGTTCCTGGGGCAAGAGGCTGTCGAGTTCGAAACCCATCTGGCGGAGTTCCTGAAGGTGGTTGTTAATGGAGCGCACCTCGTGCAGCTCGACGATGTGCAGCCGGGAGGCGCGTTCGCCGTTGGCTGAGCCGTTGTCGCCGTTGGCTTGCCCGGGCTCGGGGCTATCGCTGACGGCCAGCTCTTTGCCGGCGGCTTCTTCCTGTTGAGCCACGAAGTCGTCGAGTTCCTTGCGCGTACGGAACCAGTATTCTTCGTGGCCGAGGAAGACGTGGTAGATGGGCAGGCGTTTGGTGAGGGGATCTTGGCGGGCGGCATGGGCGCGCAGGCTGATCCCGCGGCGTTCGAGGGCCAAGAGCGAGTCTTCCAGGGCGGCCAGGGTGCGGCACAGCCGCTCCATTTCGGCGCCCTGGATGACGCGGCCATCGCCCGGCTCGAAGACGGCATCGGCCAGGCCGGCTTCGAGAAGCTGGGTCTTCATCTCCTCTTCGGTCTGGACGTAGTACACCTCCTTCTTGCGGCGCACCCGGAACAGCGGTGGCTGGGCGACGTAGACCAGGCCCGCGCGCACCAACTCGTACATTTGGCGATAGAAGAACGTCAGAAGGAGCGTGCGGATATGCGATCCGTCGACATCGGCATCGGTCATGATGATGACCTTGCCATAGCGGCGTTTCGAGAGATCGATCTCCTCGCCGATGCCGACACCGATGGCTGAGATCATCGCCCGTATTTCTTCATTGCCGAGCACCTTGTCTTCGCGCGACTTGTAGGCGTTGATGATCTTGCCGCGCAGGGGGAGAATCGCCTGGAAATCGCGGAGGCGTCCGCCTTCGGCGCTGCCGCCGGCCGAATCGCCCTCGACGAGGTACAATTCGGAGCGGTCGATATCGTGCGTGGTACAGTCGCGGAGCTTGCCGGGCAGGGCTCCGCCGGAGAGAGCCCCTTTCTTAACCCGGACCGCTTCCCGGGCCTTCCGGGCGCTCTCGCGGGCCTCGGCCGCCAGAATGGCCTTATCGAGGATGACGCGGGCAGTCTTGGGGTTCTCTTCGAGGTACCTGGCGAGGTGCTCGCTCACTGCGGAAAGCACGATGCCCTCGACCTCGCTGTTGCCGAGCTTCGTCTTCGTCTGGCCTTCGAACTGGGGGAACGGCACTCGCACGGCGACCACGGCGGTCAGGCCCTCGCGGCAGTCCTCGCCGGTGGGAATGAGGTCCTTGAAGACCTCCTCTTTCTTTCCGTACGCATTCAGGGTGCGCGTCAGCGCGGCCCGGAACCCCGAGAGGTGGGTGCCGCCTTCGATCGTGTTGATATTGTTGACGAAGCTATGGACGTTCTCGGTAAACTCCGACGTGTACTGGAGCGCTACCTCGACGCCTACCCGGTTGAA
>JANLFZ010000011.1:15105-24326 GCA_024653385.1 Thermoguttaceae bacterium
TGAACTCGCTGTCGGCGCCGGCAATCTCGTATTCTCCCGCCAGGTAGATCACATCGGGGTGGAGCGGCTCGCTGCTCCGGTTCAGGTACCTGACGAACTCCTTGATCCCATCCTTGTAAAGGAACGTGTCGCCATCGCCCGTGCGCTGATCGCGGAAGACGATCTTGACGCCCGGGTTGAGAAACGCCAGTTCCTGAAGCCGGCGATACAAGTCGCCGTACTGGAACCTCGTGTCGGGGAAGATCAGCGGATCGGGCTTGAAGGTCGTCTTGGTGCCGACCTTGGTCGTGGTGCCGATCCGGCGGACCTCGTCGGTCGGCACGCCGCGCTCGTATTCCTGCTGGTAGACATGACCGCCGCGGCGCACTTCCACCTCGCACCATTCCGATAAGAAGTTCACGACGGTCACGCCGACCCCGTGCAGTCCGCCGGCGGTGACGTACGCCCCCTTGGAGAACTTGCCACCGAACTTCAGCACGGTCATGACGCCTTGGAGGGTCGAGAAGCCCAAGTCGGGGTGGACCTCGACGGGGATTCCACGCCCGTCGTCCTCCACGGTGACCGAGCCGTCGCTATTGATGGTGACCTGGATTTCCTTGGCATAGCCGGCCATGGCCTCGTCGATCGAGTTGTCGACGACTTCATGGACGAGGTGGTGCAATCCTCGGCGCGCCGTATCGCCAATGTACATGGCCGGGCGCTGGCGCACGTGTTCGAGGTCGCTGAGGTGCTCGAGTTGCTCGGCGCCGTACTCGCCCTCGACCTTGTGGTACTGGAAAACTTCTCCGTCGGTGGGAGTGGAGGAGTCCGGGGAAGACGGGATGGGTTCCGTGGACATGAGCAGCTCTGAGTGGATTTCGAGAAAAAGGGGAAACGCGCTCCGACTCAACCGATCACCCCGACCCGAAACCGGAGGTCCTTGATCGGGTGGTCGGGCGCCAGCGCCGCCAGCCGGGCTAACAGGGTCGCTTTCTGAAAGGTCATCTCCTGGAGCAGCGTGGAGTTGGCCACGAGGACATCGAGCTTGCCGCGCCGGACGGCGCCGACCCGCGTGTATCGGGCCAACATCTCTCCCGCAGCCTCGCGCCACGCGGCCTCGAGCGCCGCGGTGCTCTGGACGCGCGCGAAACCATGCCGCGCCATGAGGTCCGCCAGGATATTGCCGATGGGTTCGGGTCCGCGGGGCATGGGGTACCTCAGTCGCGCGTCGCCAAAGGCATGATCACGTAGCTGTAGCCGTCGCCCGTGCTGCACACCACCGGGCTCTCGGAATCCCGCAGACACAAGGTGAAGGTCTGATCGGGATCGAGGACTCTCAGGAAATCGGCGACGAACCGGGGGTCGAGTGTGACGGTCAGTTCCTCGCCCTCGTAGGCGATGGGCAATTCGACCCTGGCGTCGCCCAGTTCGGCGCCGCGGGTCGACAGCACGAGCCGCCCGTCGCCGAATGCGAAATCGACTCCCCGGTGCTCGCGGCTGGTGACGATGGCCGACTGGCGCACCGCGGCGTGGAAAGGACCGACGTTCAGCTCGATGCGTGTCATGTGTTCCTGGCGGGGAAAGACGTCGCGCCATTTCGGATACCGGCCTTCGAGCATCCGGGTACAGACCGTCGTCCGCTGGCTTCGGACCAGCACGTCGTTCTCGCGCACCGCAAGCTGGATCTCTTCCTCATTGTCGGCCGAGGCCCGCTCGAGCAACTGCATCGACCGTGTCGGAATGATGGTATTGTCGCGGGTCTTATGACCACCGACGGACCTCGCCGCACCCTGCTGCCGCGCCAGCCGCCGGCCATCGGTCGCCACTGCAATGATCTGGTCTTCGCTCAATTCGATGAGCACGCCGCCTAGCGCGTACCGGCCGCTTTCCGGATCCGTGGCGAAGACCGTGCGCCGCACCACCTCGCGGAACAAACGCGCCGGAATCTGATGGAACTGGTCCTCGCGGAACTCGGGCGTATCGGGAAATTCGTCGGGGTTTTCCGACGGGAAGTAAAACTCGCTCCGCTCACCCCACACGTGGGTCTTCGCCCCATCGCTCTCCAGGTGCAGTTTCTCGTCGGAACTCTCGCGCAGAATCATCCCGACCCGGTCGACGGGCAACAGCATCTTGCCGGGCACGTCGAGTTCCACCCCCAAGACGTCGATGCGAATCCCCACCTCAAGGTCGGTCGCCATCAGCGTGGCTCGTTCGGATGTCGCCTCGAACTTCACATTCTGTAGGGTACGCTTCGGACTGCGGCTGGGAGCCACGCTGGCGGCAGTCTGGAAAGCGTGCAAGAGCTTTTCACGTTCGCAGGTCAGTTTCATCGGAGGGTTTCCCTCGATCGCTGTGGAATACTACTAGGCATATCTTCTCTTCAGTAACAGCATTGTAGCCCGATCGAAATGTGTCGATCGGTATAAGGCGATGGGTCGCAAGCCGTGCTGGTGACGCGAGTTCGAAAGCAGGCGCGCGGGAAACCCGCGGTGCAAAACCTGTCGCATCGTCGGCGCCCTGCTGACCGTCGGGTGTCGAACACCGGGCGCTTGGCGACCGCGCGGCCGAGCCTGTCGATCGCCGAGGCCCATAGCGACAGTCGAGTGACGAGTCGTCAACAGGTTTTCCCCAGGGACTGGTATCATCGTGGAGTCGGCCGGAGACGGTCGCGCAGTTGTTCAACCGCCGTTCGAATGGCAGGATCGCTTTCCAGCAGTTTTTGGGTCTTATGGCATCCGTGAGATACCGTGGTGTGGTCGCGCCCGGCAAAGTAGCTGCCGATCTCGCGGAGGCTCTTGTTGGTGAGTGCCCGGGCCAGGTACATGGCGACGTCCCGGGCGGTGACCACGGCGCGGCGGCGGCTGGGGCTGCGCAGGTCCGAAAGGCGGACGGCGAAATGCTGGGCCGCGGCCATGGCGATCTCGCGAAGCGACGGGACGGCCAGGGCGCTGCGCGCGGCGAGCAACTGCTGGACGGCCTCGACGCCGATCGCACGACCGGCAAGCCGTGCCTCGGCTTCCAGTTGCAGAATCGCCCCGGCCAGGAGCGGCACCGGCGCGTCGAGGTGATCGGCCAAGAGTTCGGTCACGTCGTCGCCGAGATCGAGTTGGCGCGTGGCGGCCAGTCGCCGCACGATGGCTCGTCGGGTTTCGGCGGTCGGCAGTGCCAGGGGTACGGCGAGACCGCCGACCAGACGGCTTTGCAGGTCGGGCGCGATTCCGGTAAGGCGTTCCGGTGCCCAAAGCGAAGTCACGACGACGCGCCCGCCGCCGTCGGCCACGGCATCGATGGCCGGGATCAACTCGCGCTGGGCCGCCGGCTTGCCCGCCAGCAGGTGCAGGTCGTCGATGGCCAGAAACCCCGCTCCGCGAAATCGGGCATGGAAGTCGTCGATCGTTCGGGTTTCCAAGGCGTCGGCCAGTTCACGGGCGAAGTCGGCCCCGGTCACATACACGGCCGATCGGTCCCGAAAACGGCTTCTCCAGATTGACACCAACCCATGGGCCAGATGCGACTTGCCGCAACCGGCAGGACCGTGCAGGACAATGGGCTGGAACTGCGGTACCGCGCCTTCCAAGACCGCGTCGATGGCCACGAGCACAAGACGGTTCTCAGGACCGATGAGGAACTCCCTCAGCGGCAGCAGCGAGTCGTTTTTGGCGACTCGGCCCGCATCGATGTTCAAAGCACTACCCGGAATGGGGATACTAACCACCCTGTCTGCCACCGGCGATCCGTCCTGTGCAACGCGAGCCGTGGCGCTACCGGCCCAAGCCTTCCGAAGAACCATATTCTACCCATTTCTCGACCTGCCTACGAGGTGGAAAACTCGATTTTCTTGGAGAGCTAACTATTTGGCACAAAAGATGTTATAACTTGACTTCGATCCCGATTCCGTGCTCCGATTGCACGTGGGCCCCGAAGCGATTACTGTCATGGGCGATGTGCCAGCTTCCGGTCTCCCGACAATGGGCAATCCCCCGTTTGGACCATCTCCGCCGGAGTCACCGCAATGAAAATCGCCGAGGTGCTTTGTCAAGTGCTCCGCATGACCAGGATCGAGCGCAAGACCTCCGCATGCCAAGACGCGGTGTTGGTCCGGGTACGGACGGATGACGGCATTGAAGGGGTCGGCGAGGCCGATTCGTCTCCCGAGGTCGTCCGCGCCGTGGTGAACGCTCCGTACAGCCACAACGTGGCCTGCGGTCTGCGCGAGCTGCTGGTGGGCGAGAACCCGTTGGAGACCGAACGGCTCTGGCACAAGATGTACCGGGGTACCCAATACTTCGGCCGGACCTCGGTCACCGTTTCGGCCATGGCGGCGGTCGACATGGCGCTGTGGGACATCAAGGGCAAGTTCTTCGGCCAGCCAATTCACCGACTATTGGGCGGAAAGCGGCATGATCGGATCCCGGCATACGCCTCGATCCTCTTCGGCCGCGATGGATCCGAGACGCGCGACATCGGACGCCGTTGGGTCGACGCCGGCTATCGTGCCGTGAAGTTCGGCTGGGAACCCATGGGGCCCTCCGAAAGCCTGGACCTCGAGTTGGTGCGCGGCGCGCGCGAGGGGATCGGCGGTGCGGCGACGCTACTGATCGACGCGGGCTGCGCTTGGGACACGCGCACGGCCTTGCGGCGTGCCCAACTGTTCGCGCAATTCAATATCGGATGGCTCGAGGAGCCGCTCCAACAGGCCAACGTCGAGGGCTATGCTTGGCTCCGCGACCGCTCTCCCGTGCCGATTGCCGCGGGCGAAGGCGAGTGTGGAGCCGAGGCGTTCCGGCCGCTGATCGAGCGCCGGGCCCTCGACGTGTATCAGGTCGATCTGGCGCGCAACGGCTTCACCGACGCCATGTACATCCGCCGGCGCGTCGAGGAGATCGGCGCCCGCGTCTGCAATCACTTCTACACGAGCGCCGTCACGGCCGCCGCCAGCCTGCACTGGCTCAGCACGGCGCAGGAGGCGTTCCTCTTCGAGGATTGCGTGGAAGACAGCCCCCTGCGCCATGAATTGACCATCGAGAAGATCCAGGCCGTCGACGGCGAGATCGCGGTCCCCGACCGCCCGGGCCTGGGCGTGACCATCAACGAAGACTTCGTGCGGGCGACGCTGGTCTCGTAGCCAAGCCGGACAGCCAAGTTCAGGGAATCACGACGCGCAGGGTGTTGCGCACCGGCCGGCCGTAGTAATAGACCTTCGCCCGGATGACCGCCGGGGCGGTCTACCCAGCCCCGGGCACAACGACCGGGACGGTCGGTGCCAGCGGCGCGGCCACTGGAACCCCAGGAGCCGGGTACGCGACCACCGGAGCCGGATACGTGACGACCGGCGCAGTCGGCCAGTAGTGGTACACGACCCGCGCGGGGGCGACCGGCACCGGCACGAAGCCCGGCGCGACGTAGGTCACACCGGCCCAAGCCGACGAACCAGCCAACACCACGGCAACGGCAAGAAGAAAGACGGCTAGCAATCTCATGGTTGTGATCCTTGGTCCTTAAGGTCCCATGATCAATGCTAGGTCACAAAGGCGCCGGCGACAAGCAAGGGAGATCCCCCGCGCAAGGGAGACTACGTCCCAACGGCCGTTCGTCGCCAAGATCAGGCGGGTTTGGTCTGGGCCTTGAGCAGGGCGATGAAGTGCTTCAGCAAGAGTGTGTTGTCGTGCCAGGTGCGCGCGCTGACGAGATTGCCGTCGACGACCACCGCCTGGTCGACATACTTGGCCCCACCCTGGAGCACGTCCATCTTGCACTTGGCCACGGTGGTCATCGTGCGCCCGCGGATGCAGTCGGCTGCGGTGACGATTTCGACACCATGGCACACCACGGCCACCGGCTTGTTGGCCTCGAAGAAGTGGCGCGTGATGCGCAGAAGGTCTTGATTGTAGCGCAAGTACTCGGGAGCCCGGCCTCCGGAGACGAACAACCCGGCGTAGCGCGTCGGATCCACGTCGTGGAACGCAATCGTAGCCCGCAGATGATACCCCGGCCGTTCCTGGGTGATATCCCACGGGATGCTCGAATCCGGGGGAATCTCGTGGAGGACCATGTGGTAGAGCCTGGCCTCGGGCCCGGCCACGTCGACCTCGAATCCGTCTTCCGGCAGGCGGAAATAGGGGTACATCGTGTCGAGCACTTCAGTGGCATCGCCGATCGGCATCAGCACGCGTGGCATGGGGCGTCTCCTCGTGCGGAATCAGTCCTTGGCCGTAGTATGGCGTCGAAGAGGTCGTCAAGCAAGACAGGCTTGCCCAAGACCGAAACCGCTCCCGCAGCCACCAGACGCCGTCGGTCCTCGGCGCGAGGAAAATCCATCAGCACAACCACAGCGGCCCCGGAAAGCGACCGGACCAGGCGAGAGAGATCCTCCCACTGGTCTGCTTGGCATGCGTCGGCGTCGAACACCCCCGCGCGGGCCCCGTCGATGCGCGGGACGCTTCCCGGCCGTATCCAGGTCGTCGCCAAGCCACCGGCGCGCAAGACTGCCGAAAGCCATGCGTACCTCGCATACGTTGGTGCGTAGACAACCACGAGGCCGGTGTCACTGGGGAGGGGATGCTGGGCGTCGGCCAGGAGCTTCTCTTCTTCGCTGGCCGTGACGGGTAGCGCCCAGGTCGAGCCGCCGACGGACAGGCGTCGCAATTCCCGGGCAAAGCGCAGCGGCGCCTGGTGCCACCCCGCGCGCAGGGCCGCCGGCAGGGGTTGCCCGCTGCGGGTTTCCCCGCCGCACCAATTTCCGCCGACAACCACCACCCGCGCCAACGGCCACCGGCGCCGCAGTCGGTCGATCTCGCCGGTCACGAACTGGCCCGGATAGGACTGGGCCAGGACGAGCACCTCGACATCGACAACCTCGGGACTGCAAAGGCTCAGGGCCGCCCTGGCGCTGTCGGCAGTCCGGACCGGGCCACCCGCTTCGAGGAGGTCGGCCAGGTCGCGGAACTCGTCCCGCTCGAGGTCGCCGACGACCAGAATCATGGCAACGTCGCTTCGGTCTGGGCGATCAGGGCGTGAGCCGACGGCGCGTCGGGCGCGGCACGGAGCGACTCGAGAAACCCCGGCACGCAAAGCAATCGGCTAAGCTTCGCCAACGTGCGCAGATGGCCGCGGTCGTCGGTCGAACAGATGAGGAAGAACACGTCGGTCAGCGCGCCGCGGTTGCCCCCGAACGGAATGCCCCCGCGGCTGATCCCCAAGGCCAAAAGCGCCTGGGCAAGGATGTTCGGCATGGGGCGCCGTGGGTGGAGCAAAGCCACCCCGTTTTCCATCGCGGTGGGCATCAGTTCTTCCCGAGCGCGGATGGCCTCGATCATCTTGGCGCGGTCCCACAGCCAACCTGTCGCCTCGGCCAGATCGACCATGGCCGTGAAGACCGAGGCGCGCGTGCGCGCTTCCAGCGGAATCGCAATCGCCTGCACCGGCAGCAACTCGGCCAGCACGATCTCTTGCTCGCTCTCCGTGGGGCGCAACAGCCCCTGGACGTCGACGATCTCGTCCTCGTCCAATCCGATGCGTTGCTCGAGCCAATGGTGAATGTCGGCCCTGGCGAAACGCCACTGCCCGCCCACCTTGCGCCCGGGGAGCTTGCCCCGGTCGGCCAACCTGGCCACCTGATGCGGGGACAAATGAAGGTACTTCGCGAGGGATTCGATACCGAAGTCGGGCATGGGACGATCGGCCTGGCCGGCGTGTCTTCGTGCGTATTGTACGACCCCGCGCCGCGCACGTAAATCGGGATTATCGCAGCCGGTCCCTGACCGCGGCCTTGGCCTGCTTCAATTGCTCGGCCTCGGGCGAACGCTTGTAATAGTCGTCCAGCGGATAGCAGCCGCTCACGAGGCCGTTGCGCGGGCCGGTGGTGCAGTCGCTGAACGTGCGGCACAGACGCCTGGTCCGAAGGGGCCGCCCCGCCAAGACGTCCGCCGGAAGGTCCCAGTAGCTCAGCACCAATCGGCCGATGCCCACGAAATCCGCCCAACCTTCGCGCACCACGCCCTGCGCCGCGTGGGGCAAAAACTCCTGAAGATAGGTATACGCCGTGCCCACCATCGGCAAGCCCGGCACCGCTTGCTTGAGACGCCGCACCACGTCGATCTGGCGCAGGCACCCGGCCAAGGGGTCTTCGGGCGGCTGGTAGCCGTCGCAGGGCGGATAGTACGCCGGGCGCTGGATGTGCGGGTTGTAGTAGGGCGAGCCAGCCGTCAGATTCACCAACGCCACCCGGTACTCGTCGCGCAGCATGCGCAAGAGCCGGATGGGCTCCTCGAGGTCGATTTGCATCGGGTTGTCCCGCCGGCAACCGAAACCGGGATAGGGCGTCGGGTAGTCGTGCGGGATGCCGGGGCCGAACTTGCCCCCGCCGGTTGCGCGCGGGTCGGGATAGAACGGCGGCGTGTCGAATGCCGACAGCCGCACCCCGACCAACAGGCCCGGGCACTCGGCGCGGATCCCCTCAAGGATCTCGCGAAGAAACCGCGTCCGGCCCTCGAAGTCGCCCCCGTAGGGCCCAGGCCGGTCATAAGCCGAAAGGAACTCGTGCCCCAGATAGCCGTGGCACTGCTTGACATCCACAAACCCGAAGCCGATCTCTTGCGCGACCTTGGCCACGGTCACGAAGTCGTCGACCAGACGGCGGATCTCGTCATCGCGGAAGACCACCGAATCGTCGTCAGGCCGAATACCGAACTTCGCATCGAGCACGGGATGGTGATAGGCAATGCGTGGTTCGCCGCGGTCCTTGCGGTTGGGACGGCAAAATCGGCCCGAATGGGTCAACTGAAGGCCAACCAACAGATCGTCCGTCGCGCCGGGGCCGAACTTCTCGCGGTGCGCGTCCAACAACGCCCCGAGCAGATCGCGCATGGCGTGGACGTTTTCGGGCCGGTAGTAGAGCTGGTTGGGATTCGCCCGGCCGTCGCGCCGCACGGCGAAGGCCTCGCCTCCCCAAATCAGCTTGGCTCCGGACTGGCCAAAGTGCTGCCAACGCCGAATCGTGTGCGCGGTGGGTCGGCCGTCCTCGGTGCCGTCCCAGCCCTCCATCGGATGGATGCACCAGCGGTTTCCTACCCGAAATCCCCCGACGTCCATCGGTTGGGCCATCGGCGAACCCTCGTCGGCCGAGAGGGCGCGCTCGTCCAAGGGCAGGTCCCATCCAAGCCGCTGCACGTGTTGGCGAAACTCGGCGACCGAGGGGAATCGAGTCAAGTGCGGATACTCGGGCATGGTAAGGGTTCCTCGAT
>JANLFZ010000011.1:24336-27640 GCA_024653385.1 Thermoguttaceae bacterium
ATATCCCAGTATCGCGGCAACCGGGCGGGCCTTCAAGGCGGCACGTATGCGCTTGCCCCCGCAGCGGTTGCCCCAAGTTCGCCGGGGCCCTATTATCACGGTGCTGGCTTTCCCCGGCGAAAGGACGTGCGACATGAAGACCCCATCCTTCGTACTCGTCGCCTTGGTGTTTGCTCAATGCTCCCGGCTTGGCGCTGCCGAAGCCGTTCCGGCCCGGCCCAACGTCGTCGTCTTTTTGGTCGACGACATGGGCGTGATGGATACCTCGGTGCCGTTTCTGACCGACCAGGCCGGCCGGCCCAAGCGCTATCCGCTGAACGACTTCTACCGCACGCCGAACATGGACCGCCTGGCGTCGCGGGGCGTTCGCTTCAACAACTTCTACGCCATGAGCGTCTGCTCGCCCACGCGGATCAGCCTGTTGACCGGGCAGAACGCCGCCCGGCACCGCACCACCAACTGGATCAATCCCGACAAGGACAACCGCGGCCCCTACGGACCACCCGACTGGAACTGGCGGGGATTGACCAAGGCCGACGTGACCTTACCGCGCCTGCTCCAGCAGGCGGGATACCGGACCATTCACGTGGGCAAGGGCCACTTCGGCTGCCGCGACTCGGAAGGGGCCGAACCCAGGAACTTGGGGTTCGATGTGAATATCGCCGGTTGCTCGATCGGCGCGCCCGCCTCGTACTACGGCCAGAAGAACTACGGCAACGGCCCGAAGAAATCGCCCAGCGCCGTTCCGCACCTGGAGAAGTACCACGGCACCGAGACCTTCTTGACCGAGGCCCTGTCGATCGAGGCCCTGTCGCAGGTCGCCGAGGCGGCAAAAGCCGGCAAGCCTTTCTTCCTCTACCTGGCGCACTACGCCGTCCACGCGCCGTTCAACTCCGACCCGCGATTCGCCGCCCACTACGCAGATTCCGGTAAACCCGCGCCGGCCCAAGCCTTCGCCACGTTGATCGAAGGCATGGACAAGTCGCTTGGAGACCTGCTCGACCATCTCGAGGCGCTGGGCATTGCCGAAAACACGCTGGTCTTCTTCCTGGGCGACAACGGCACCGACGCCCCGCTGGGCGATCCGCACGCCGTCGCCTGCGCTGCGCCGCTGCGGGGCAAGAAAGGTTCGCACTACGAGGGCGGCATGCGCGTGCCCTTCATCGCCGCGTGGGCCAAGCCCAGCCCGACCAACCCGTTCCAGAAGCGTCTGCCGATCGCGGCGGGCGTCATCCAGCGCCAGCAGGCCGCGGTGTACGACCTGTTCCCGACGATCCTTGCGCTGGTCGGTGTTGCGCCGCCCCAAAACCACGTAGTTGACGGGGCCCGGCTCGATACCCTGTTGGTTGGCAAGCCCGACCCGATACGCGAGGAAGTCTTCTTGATGCACTACCCCCATTCCCCGCACCGAAGCGACTACTTCACCTGTTACCGGCGCGGTGATTGGAAGGTCATCTACCACTACTTCCCTTCCGAGGCGTCCGAGAACTCGCATTACCAACTCTACAACCTGGCCGAGGACCCCTTCGAGTCGCGGAACCTGGCCGCCTCGCGGCCCGATCAACTCCGCCGGATGATGCAAGGTTTGATCGCCGGTTTGGAGAAGCAGGGCGCGGTCTACCCTGTCGACAAGCAAACCGGCCAGGCGCTAAAGCCGCAACTGCCTTGAGGCTCGCGGACCCGTTTCGTAAACCAAGGAGTCATCGCCATGCTTTTGCCGGCGGCTCGCGTGCCCTACCGAGGTCCCGGCTTGTGGCTCGTCGTTCTGCAGGCCGCGCTGGCCCTCGTCGCCGAGGCCGTGCCTGGCTCGGGCGCCGAGGTTCCCAGGCGGCCGAACCTCCTCGTCATCATCACCGACCAGCAGCACGCCGGCATGATGAGCTGCGCGGGCAACCCCTGGCTCAAGACGCCGGCCATGGACCGCCTGGCCGCGTCGGGCACGCGGTTCGAACTGGCCTACTCGGCCAACCCGGTGTGCGTGCCCGCCCGGGTCAGCATGATGACCGGCTTCTTGCCCAGCCGTTTCGGCATGCGCTCCAACGCCGAGGCCCGCAATCAGTTGCCGGCCGAGAGTCTCAAGCAGTGCATGGGCTGGATCTTCCGCGAGGCGGGCTACGAGACCGTCTACGGCGGCAAGACCCATTGGTTCCGCAACATGACCCCTCAGTCGATCGGTTTCGAGATGCTGACGCGCGACGAGCGCGACGGACTCGCCGAGGCGTGCGAGACGTTCTTCCGCCGGAAGCGCGAGCGGCCGTTCCTGCTGGTCGCCTCGTTCATCAATCCTCACGACATCTGCTACATGGCGATCGACGCCCACGCCCGATCCAAAGGAACAGAGCCCCTGTACCCCAAGAGCGTCATCGAGCGCAAGACCCTGGCCGCGGCGCTCGAGATGCCGGCGGGCGTGTCGCGAGAGGAGTTCTTCGCCCGGCTCTGCCCGCCGCTGCCGGCGAACTTCGAGGTGCCCGCGCTCGAGCCCGAGTGCCTCAGCACGCACTACGTGCCGGCCGGATCGTTCCGCGATTACGTGCGAAAGAACTGGTCGGAAGAAGACTGGCGCATGCACCGCTGGGCCTACTGCCGCCTCACGGAGATGGTCGACCGCCAGATCGGCCGCGTGCTCGACGCCCTGCGCCAAACAGGATTGGAACAGGACACGCTCGTCGTCTTCACCAGCGACCACGGCGACCACGACGCCTCGCACCGTCTGGAACACAAATCGGAACTCTACGAGAATGCCTGTCGGGTGCCGCTGATCGTGAGTCTCGCCGGCGCGACCCCGCCGGGCAAGGTCGATCAAAGTCACTTGGTCTCGGCGGGCCTCGACTTGATCCCCACGCTGTGCGACTACGCGGGCATCCGACCGCCGGCGGGCCTTTTGGGGAAGAGCCTTCGCGACCTGGCCGAAGGCCGCAAGCCCGCCGCGTGGCGCGATCAGGTGGTCGTCGAGAGCCTGGCCGGCCGCATGGTGCGCACGGGCCGCTACAAGTACAACGTCTACGCGACCGGCGCGCACCGCGAACAGCTCTTCGACCTCGAAGCCGACCCGGGCGAAATGATCAACCTCGCGGAGGACTCGAAACACCGCACGGTGCTCGACGAACACCGCGCTCGCCTCAAGACCTGGGCACGCCAGACCGGCGATCCGGCGCTGGGGACCATCCCCTAAATGAGATTGCACGATTCTGGGAGGTCGCCCGGACGGTGTGCCACTGCTTCACCGCTGTCGGCACCCGCTTTTTCTCCGATCCAAGAACGCCTGCCCGGCAGCGGTTAAGGAGTGGCACACTCCCAAGATGGT
>JANLFZ010000129.1:0-1444 GCA_024653385.1 Thermoguttaceae bacterium
CCGAGGGAAATTGCTGCTGGAAACCTCCAGCCGGATGCGGTGCCCGGCCTTGAAGACCATGCTGGTCTCCCAGAGGCTGATCGAGTATTCGTAGATGCGTCCCGGCTCGATGGGGGTGGGACTGTCCAGCGACTCGCGAAACCTCGCGCCGCGAATGCCCTCGGCGATGTGGATGGCCCGGCCGTCGGGACAGACGTCGGTGAGCGTGGCGGTGAAATCCGTATCCGTGGCGCTGGACGCCGCATAGAGGCGCAGCTCGAGCGGGCCGGTCACTTCGAGGTCCTTGCCGAGCGGTTCCGAGGTGTAGACCAGCACATCGTCGCGTTCCTGACGCACGCGTCGATCCTTGGGGCCCCAGACGTCGCTGTGCGTGGAAATCTGGCCACCGAGTGTGTACACCGGGTCGGCAGGATCGTAGTCGAATCGGTCCGGCGAGCGTCGACCCGTGGGAACGGAAGGCCCCAGGCGTCCGTCGCCGCGGAGCGAATTCGCGTGGCCGCCGCTATCCAGATAGAACGGCGTGAAACGCGTGCGCGCCAGCGGCCACTCCTGCTCGTCCCGCCATGTGTCCGCGCCCATCACGTAAATGCGGATCGGCGCCTCGCGGTCGATTCCGTTTTGTACGTCCTTGAGCCAGTAGTCGTACCACCGCAACTTGAGTTCCAGGAAGCCGGGATAAGCGAACGAACCGCCGTGCGTCCACGGGCCGACGACGATCTTGGTGCCGCGGCGTGCGGCCTCGGATCCCCCCTGGGTACGCAGGCCAAGGAAGTTGCGCCAGCTCTCGTGGAGCAGGTTGTCGTACCAGCCGGTCATGAGCAGGGCCGGGGCCTTGATCTGCCCGTACTTCTCTTTGACGCCGTAGGACTTCCAATAGTCGTCGTAGCGTGGATGGCGGAACCAATCCCTGACGTGCTCGACTTGGGGAAAATCCTCCACTGCCGCCAGGAGCGGCAATCGCCGATAATGGGCATGATCGACGGGAAAGATCTGCTGGATCTGAGTCCCCTGTTTGGTGTATAAGCCGAACTCGAACACCACGTTGAGCTGCAACACGCCATCGTTATAGAGATGGCCGAAATTCGTCTGTTGGGCCTCCTGCGGCACCATGCATTTCAGATAAGGGCTTCCCAATGGCGCCGCCATGAGTTGCGTGAAGCCGTTGTAGGAGATGCCGAAGGTGCCGATTCGGCCGTTGGACCATGGCTGTTGCCCGAGCCATTGCTGGGCATCGTAGCCGTCCTGAGGATCATGGACGTACGGCACCCAGGTACCCTCGGAATCGTATCGTCCGCGGCAGTCGATCAGCGCGACCACGTAGCCACGCTTGGCAAACCACTCGCCCCGATCCGCCCCCTCGCGGAAATACCGGTGGAGCATCAATACCGGAAACCTCCCCGGTGCATCCGGTCTGAAGATCTCCGCCGCCAGCTTCACCCCATCC
>JANLFZ010000129.1:1454-9571 GCA_024653385.1 Thermoguttaceae bacterium
CGGCACCTTCGTCTCGTGCTTGACGCGATACTGCGGCTCCGACGGCGTCGACGGGACTTCCACGCCGAGAACGCATCGCGCCCAAAGCGAAGCCATCCATGCGAAAACCAGCCATCGACGATCGAATCGCATCGCGTCACCTCGCGGCGGGAACGTAACCGTTCATAAAGACCGTCTCCGCTTTCGCGGCGAGGCCCGCGAAAGTGGGACGGCCCCTTCCGGGCGTGAAAAGGACCGGCACGCTTCTCGGCCCGCAAGGGGCCAAGAGACGTGCCGGTCGCCAACCGATGAACCGTGACGCCGGATCCTTGCGCCGTGACGGGCTGCTGGTTGGTGGTTGCTCAGGTCGGAATAGTCGCAACGTGGTCCGTCTACAACGTCCACGGCGCGCGCATCACCTTCGAGAGCATCTTGGTCGCCTCGGGGTCGCCGACGATCTGTTGCTTTGCCGCGTCCCACTTGAGCGTGCGGCCGACGACCGAGGCGATGTAGCCCAGGTGGCCCGGGGTTTGCGAGCGGTGGGCGACTTCGACCGGGGTGAGCGTGCGCTTGCGCGAGCGGATCGAATCGAGGAACTCGCGCTGGTGGCCCGGCGAATTGTAGAGGGCCACTTCGAGGTCGCCTTTCTTTTCGCGCTCGCGGATGTCCTTTTTCCACTCGGGCTTGGACGTCTCGAACCCGCCCCGGTCGACCCAGACCCAGCCGAGTTCGCCGATCCACTTCGTGCCCCCGCGGATGTCGCCGTGTCCGCCCGCGATGACGACTTCGATGCCGTTGGGGTACTTGCACGTCACGCGGTACTTGGTGGCGGTGTTCCAGATGGCGGTCTTGGGCGGGAACTCGGCCGTGGCCGAGACCTCCAGCGGGCCGATCTGGTCGTCGGGGCCGCAGCCGTACTTGGGGTTCGACAGGCCCCAGTGGCCGATGTCGCAGTGGTGGCCGATCCAGTCCATCAACTGGCCGCCGCCGGTGTTGTAGTTCCACCGCCAATTCTTGTGGAAACGGCAGCGGTTGTAGGGCTCCATCTTGGCCGGTCCGATCCAGAAGTTGTAGTCGACTTCCTTGGGGGGATCGGAGTTCGGGCACTTGTCGCCCGTGCCCGCGAAGTCGGCATGGCCCGAGGGCAACCCCACCTCCACCCGCTTCACCTTGCCGATGTATCCGTTGAGCACCAATTCGGTGGCGCGGCGGAAGTCGGGCACGCTGCGCTGCCACGAGCCGGTCTGCCAGATCCGGCCGTTGGCGCGCACGGCCTCGACCATCGCCACGCCCTCGGCAAAGGTGTGCGACAGCGGCTTCTCGCAGTAGATGTCCTTCTTCGCCTTGGCGGCCATCACGGCCGGAATCGAATGCCAGTGGTCGGGGGTCGAGATGCACACGGCGTCGATGTCGGCCCGGGCGAGAAGATCGCGGAAATCCTTGTAGCCCTTGCAGTCCTTGTTGCCGTACCGCTCGTTGACCCGCTGAACGTTCGCCTTGAGGTGGCTCTCGTCGACATCGGCGATGGCCACGACGCGGCAATCCTTCTCGCGGAGGAACGATTCGAGGTTTCCCTCGCCCATCCAGCCCACGCCGATAAAGCCCATCACGATCTGATTCGAGGGCGCGTCGGCGCCGAGGACGTGCGCGGGCACAATCGCCGGGGCAGAGGCCGCCGCCAGCGCGACCTTGAGGACCTGCCGCCGAGAAACGCGATGCTCTTGAACTGTCATGGAATGTCGCTCCTGGAACAAAGGCAGGATTTCCGTGCGTGGCACATGACCGGGCGGAGGTCTTCCCGGCCGCCAAACGCCCCTATTCTACCCTCCCTCGGCGTGGGGTAAAAGCGGGCGCAGCCATCGGGCGGGCTTGCGGTATAATGACTGCGCGGTCGATTCACGGCCATTCCGGCGGCGGCCCCCATGAAACGTCTCCTCGGCATCCTGCTGGTCGTGTGCGGCCCCGGGCTCGCCGCAATCTACGGCTTCTGTGCGGTCTGTGCGCTGGCGAACGTCCGGCAGGGGAGGGGAGGACCGGCGTACTACGTGGTCTGTACGTCGTGGAACAGGCCGGGCGAGACGATCGAGTTTCCCGTATCGCCTGCGGAGTACGAACGTGTCGTGGTCGGAAGGTCCGAGATGCACATCACGACCTCGGCGGGCCGGCTGGGCATCGAGTGGATGCGCGACCGGCGCCTGGTGATCGACCCGCTTCCCCATGGGCTACGGCACGAACTCGGGCAGATAGCCGTCTTGGCTGGGCTTTGGCGAGACACTCTTGCTGCCTGACCGTTGCTTGGCGCGCAGCGCGGCATACGAGCCGTCGAACAACCGATCTTCCTTGCCTTCCCCGGCCTCGACGCGGATGGCGGTCTCGCTCAGCAGGCCTTTCTCGACGGCGTTGATCGCCCGGCACCGCGTCTGGCACAGTCCGCAGCCGACGCACTTGTCGGCCAGCACGACCGGGGCGAGAAAACCGCTGTCGTCGATGGGCACCCCCCGGTCGTCGACCTCCGTGCCCACACGGAGGAATTCGATCGCGTGGTAGCCTGCCCCAGCGCATTCGTCGGCGCACAGCCGGCAGGCTCCGCGGCGGGCGTAAGGCAGACAGGTCTGGGTATCGACCACGGCCAGGCCGATGCGCGCGGCCCGCTTCTCGTCGAGCGGCAAAGCACGGATCGCCCCGGTGGGACAGACCTGGCCGCAGTTGGCGCAGCTCGGTTCGCAGCCCGACCAGTCGGCCACCAGGTGCGGCGTCCAGAGCCCTTCGATCCCCAGTTCGAAGCCAAGCGGTTGGATGGCGTCGTTGGGGCACGCGCGGTAACACTCGCCGCAGCGAACGCACATTTGGAGGAACTGTGGCTCGGGAACACTGCCGGGCGGGCGCACGGGGCGAAACGCGGCGGAGGTCCCTGTGGTCGCCCCGAAAACGCGTATCGCTCCGGCGCCTGCCAGACCGCCCAACACCCCCAACGCTGCGCCCGCCGCGGTCGAGAGAAAGCCCCGTCGGCCGACCGGCTCGACGCGATCCGGCGCCTCGGAATCTCCCGCCATGGCGCCATGCGGCGGGCCGTCGCCGGCGCTAGTCTCCGGAAGGATCGGAGGGTCTCGATCGCCAGTCTCGGCCGGCGCGGCCGAGCCTTCCCCCGCGCGCCGGCTGGCATGTGCAAAGCGCAGGCCGTATTGGATCGCTCCGGTCGGACAGACACCGCCGCAGGTGCGGCACAGGGCGCACTCCATGGCGCGTGTGCCGAAATCGGCCTCGATGGCGTCGAAGGGACAATTCCGAACGCAACGGCCGCACGCGATGCACCGCCCGTCCACGCGGCGCTCGGTGACCCGCAACATGCTGGCCAGCGAGAACATCGCCCCCGTGGGACAGACGTGCCGGCACCAGAACCGCGGGCGCAAGAACCCCAGTCCCAAGACCAAGACGAACAAGCCCACCGAAACGAAATGCCCTGCGTGCCAGGGGGGAACCTGATGTCCTCCGCGGGCCCACGCGGTCTGAAGCGGGGCCACGAGGAACACGACCGCCCGGGTCGCCACGGGAATCGCCGAGACAAAGCCCGAGACCAATACACCGAGCGCCGCGGCGGCCAGAACTCCTGCCAGCAGGTAGTACTTCAGCCGCACCCACGCGCCATCGCGCCGGACGCGAAACCGGCTCACGCGCCGGCCCAGGGCCCAGTCGAACAGGTCGATCAGGGTCCCCAGCGGGCAGACATAACCGCAAAACCCACGCGGTACGACGAGGCAAACGACGAGGATGACTGCCGAAAAAACCAGCGCCCCGATCCATGCCCGGGCGGCCAACGCGGTCGTGACGCTCACCAGAGGGTCCAGCGTCAGGAACAACTCGGCAGGGACGATCTCCTTGGCACGCAGGTCGCGCGCATAGTGCGAAGGCCAGGCCCCGGGCTCGTCCTCCGAAAGCGCCCAGGGGCCGAAGCTCGCGGCAATCTGGTCCGACCGCTCGGGAGGCAAGTCGCCAACGGGCTCCAAGACCAGCCGCGACGCCGCGATACCGGTCACGCGGAAGGGCCCAAGCGAGTCGGCCGGCGACACGCCCTGATCCCGGGCATAGACGATCTGGCCGACTTCGATCCCTCCGGGCGATTCCGGCCCCGCCACTTCCACTCGGCCCGAGGCGATATCGACCATCTCGGGCATCCATCCGGACCAGACCTGGGCCGGCCGGGCGGTGTAGGGGTAGCAGACATAGAACACCAGGGCGAGAAAGCCCGCGAGACAGCCCGTCTGAATCGTGCGACGCAACGGCGAGGCGAACCACGTGGGGGCCAACCGGATCAACCACTGACGAAACGACACGGCAACCTCGATGACAGGCCCTAAGGAGCAAACGGTCCCTCGACGGCAGACGTCGAAGCCGCAAGCTCCGGCACGTCTTCCAGATACACGCCGTCATTGCGCAACGTGGATTGCAGTTTCTTGACGTCCACCTGGGCCATCTCGACGCCCGACGCGAGGGCCAACGCCGCGCACGTGCCCACGCCCTGGCCCATGACCATGCAGTGCGATTGGAGCCGCACCGAGGCGTGGGCCTCGTGGGTGCTCGACGCACAGCGGCCCACTACGGCCAGGTTCGCAATCCGATCGTTCAGGCACATGCCCAGCGGAATGTGGTAGCTCTGGCCGACCGGGGGCATCATCTCGGGCTTCTGGTCGCTCCACGTGGTATAGCCGCTTCCCTTGGGGTCGTGGATGTCGATCATCCAGAAGCCGTGTCCGAGGGCGTCGGGCTGCTTCGCCGCCTTGACGACCATCTCGGCATCGAGCGTCTTGCGCCCGCGGATGCGCCGCGATTCGCGCACGCCGATGCCGAACCCCATCGTGGCCACCTGGGCCTTGGCGAACCCCGGCACGTCGCGCCGCCAGAGGTCGAGGTACTGGTAGACCGCCTCGCGGGCCTTGGCCGAGAGGCGGGTCAACTCTTCCTCGTCGAGCGGGTTACCGGCCGCGGGGCACATGTTGTAGGGCACGTGGTTCTCGCCGGTGCGCAGGTAGTGCAGGGCCGCCGACTCGTTGAACTGCGGGAATCGGCCCTGGTCGCGCAGCTCGCGCATGGTCTGGACCACGCGTTGGGCGATTTCCGGCGGCGCCCGGCGCACGGCCTGGGTATCGACGTCGCGCAGGCAGAACATCAGCGTCATGCCCTGCACCCGGCCGTCGCTGGCACGGCCGAAGTCGAAGGGCAGGCCCGCGCCGGCGGCCACGTCGCCGTCGCCGGTGGCGTCGATCACGATCCGGCCCAGGACGGCCTTGCGTCCGGTCTTCGTGTCGACGAGCACGCCGCCGATGCGGCCGTCGCCCATCACCGGTTCGACCGCCGCCAGGTTGCACAGCGTACGCACTTTGAAGTCGCGGAGCATCCTGTGGAAAACGACCTTCATGCCCTCGGAGTCGAAGTCGTGGGTCTCGGGCCGCTTCGGATAGTCGGCGCGCCGGCGCACGAACGGGCCGGCGCGGTCGATCGCCTCCTGCACGAACCCGTGGATCACCTGCTTGACCCGGTCGCTGGTGTGCCAGATGTTGACCAGGGCGTTGGTGGCCATGCCGCCCACGCTCGGCCAGCGTTCCAAGAGCACGACCTTGGCCCCGTGCCGAGCCGCGCAACACGCCGCCGAGATTCCGGCGGTGCCGCCGCCACAGACCACCACGTCGGCCTCGGCGAGCACCGGCACGCGGCGCTCGGGAATGACGATGAGCGGGCCGCCGGTTCGTCCCGGCTGGCCGCCCGGCGACGCGTCGGACCCCAGGGCCGAGAGTCCCAATCCGCCGGCCGCCACGAGAAACTCACGGCGCGAGGAGGATTTGGTTGTCATCGCGCAGACTCCTTCGCCAAAGCGGAACCCTCCATCGTCGGGGACGGCTCGAAAAGGCATCCTACCTTATCTTCGCGTCGGGCAGCTTCTGCTCGATGCCCTCGTCGATGGGCATCCGATCGGGCTCGGCCCCCGTTTCCTTCAGCAGACGCTGCAACTCGGCTTCCAACTCGGCCACCTTGCCGGCCAGCTTCGGATCGTCGATCCGATTGTGCACCTCGTCGGGGTCGGTCGCCAGGTCGAACAGATCGGCCTTGTGGCGGTCCGGCCCGCCGTCGCCGTGCGGGTAGCGGATGTACTTCCACCGCTCGGTGCGCACGGCGCGCACGTTCGGCGTATAAGGAAACTGCTTCTCGTAGTTGTAGTGGTACAGGAAGCTGGTGCGCCACTGCGGGTCGGGCCGGCCCATGGCGAGCCGCTTCCACGACCGGCCGTGGGTCTTGGGCAACGGCGGCACGCCGCAGATGTCGAGGATGCTCGGGGCGAAATCGACCGTCAGCGTCATCTGCGAGACCACCCGAGGCCGATCCGCCGGGGTCAACCCCGGATAGCGCACCACCAACGGCACGCGGATGCTCGGCTCGTGGGCGGTGCGCTTGTCGATCATGCCGTGCTCGCCGTTGAGTAGGCCGTTGTCCGAGGTGAACACGATCAGCGTGTCGTCCAACTCGCCCGACTGCTTGAGGTACTCGTACAGCCGGCCCATGCTGTCGTCGACCGAGAGGATCGTGCCCCAGTACGCGCGGGTCATGGCGGCGAAATCCTTGACGGCCTCGGGCGAGCGGTCGGGCCACTTCTTGCGATAATCGAACAACGGGCCGTAGATGCCGTGCCACGTCTCGAGCCGCTCGCGATACCAGCGGTCGTTGTCGTCGAGGTGGAAGGCACTGGCCGGGTAGGGGATGTTCACGTGGTCGAAGGCGTGGACGTACTTCGGCTCGGGGTAGTAGAAGCTGTGCGGGGCCTTGTGCCCGACGATCAGGGCCCAGGGCTTGCCGCCCTTGGGCTCCTTGAGCCACTGGAGGGCCATGTCGGTGACGACGGTCGTGTAGTAGCCCGGCACCACGCGGCGCTCTTTCCCGTGAAAGCGGAACTCGGTGTCGAAGTACTTGCCCTGTCCCCGGTGCGTGACGAAGTAGTCGAACCCGCCGCGCACGTCGTCGTTCTCCTCGCCCATGTGGTACTTGCCGATGTAGGCCGTGGCGTACCCGGCGGCCTGAAGCGCGCGGGGCCACGTGGGCAAGTCGTTGGGGTACTCGGTGAAGTTGTTCGAGACTCCGTGGGCGTGGGCGTACAAGCCCGAGAGGATCGACGCCCGGCTCGGCGAGCAAAGCGACGTCGTGCAGAAGTGGTTGGGAAAATACACCCCCTCGCGCCCCAGCCGATCGAGATGCGGCGTGGCGATGATCGACCTGGGATTCAAGCTGATGCAGTCCCACCGCTGGTCGTCGGTCAGGACGAACAGGACGTTGGGCCGCCGGGCGGCGCCGAGCGACGGCGCGACGAGCAACCACCCGAGGAGAGCCAGAAGAAGGAGCAGAGGCGTTCGATACGGGGACATCGAGAACTCCTTGGAAGCATCACGTGGTCTTGGGACGGTTCAGCCGCCCGAGGCAGTCGATCAATAGCTCCTTCTCCGTCCTCATGGGCGGCTCAACTCCAATCGTCGCCGCAAGAGCCGTTCGACCTCCGCTTCGTCGGCCTCGGGGTGTTGCCGTGGGATGCCTTCTCGGGCCACGTCGCACGCCAATTCGTGGAGGTCCAATGCGATCGCCAGGCGCTCTTCGCCGGTCATCTTCCGGTAACAAGCGATCTGGCGCGCTAGGGCGGCGTCCGGCGTCATGCGAGACCCCTTCATTCCGCCTGCGCCGTGGCCGTCGGACTCGCACCACCGCAGCCAGCCAAGAGCGCGCGACGAACCGAATGTTCCGGGTACTGGCGGGCCAGTCGGCGCATGGTGTCGAGACTCGCCGGGTCGGCCAGGCGGCCGAGCGATTCGGCCGCGGCGTGGCGCACATCGACCGCGTTGTCGAGGTTGCTCAAGACGCTCACCAGCGCCGGCGCGGCCCGGCGGTCGCCGATCTGGCCCAGGGCCCACGCCGCGCTGGCGCGCCAGCAGGGCGTGTACTCGAGGTGGAGGAAGTGGACGTTCGGCTCCGAGGGGTCGGGCCGGCCGTGCCGCGCCTCGTTCAGCTCGGGACCAAGCGAGGCCATCAGCGAGCCGATCGAGTCGCGCGACCCGAGGTTCCCGAGAGATCGCCCCAGGTAGAACAGCACCCAATGGCGCTGCGGG
>JANLFZ010000129.1:9581-13783 GCA_024653385.1 Thermoguttaceae bacterium
TCCAGCTCGGGTTGCCCAGGGGGCGTTCGATGCGGTCCTCGGGCTTGGCCCGATATCGCTCGTAGGCCGCGCGCACCCGGGGCTCGTAGCGCGGGTCGCGGCACACGGCCGAGAGGATCTGGGCCGCGCGGTTGTCCGGCGCCGGCGTGCCGGCCCAGGCGGGGAACGTGGTGCCCAGCGCGCGTTTCAGATCGTCCGAGGCGGCGGCCTGCGGGTCGCCCAGCAGGGCCAGGCACGCTTCGATCACCTCGTCGCCGCGTCCGCTCCGCCTGAGCACGCGGCCGACGAGCGTCTCGTAAGCGTCGTTCTCGGGAAACAAGGCCCGATCGGGGTCGGTCGGCACCGAGCGGATCACGGCCGGGGCGACGGGGCCCGCGCGCGTCGAGCCCATGGCGTCGAGGGCCTCGAGGATTCGCGCGTGGAGCGGGCTGGCGTGGCAGGCGTACAAGGCCGGGTGGTCGCTGTACCAGCCCACGTATTGGTGGTACTCCTTGAGACGTCCAAAGGCGTCGACCAGGGCGGCCTCGGCCTCGGGCGTGGCGATCCGGCCGAGGGCTTCGATGGTTGCCTCGGCCAGATACAAGTTCCCGTGTTGCGGGTCGGTATGGCGGGCGAGGATCTGGCAGAATAGCGGCACCGCCTCGGTGTCGCCCAGATAGCCCAGCGCGCGAACGGCCTCCTGCAAGGTCCGCGGGTTGAGCGGCGAATCGGCCGGGTAGGTAAAACTGTCGGTGCGATTGTCGTTGACGAAGGCCGGATAGGGGTTGTTGTCCTTCTCCGCTGCCACGAACTGCCGCAGGGCGGCCTTCGCCCGATCGGCGCCCGTGTGTCCCAACGCCACGATCGCCCGCCGCTTCACGGCCCGGCTGGGATCGGCCATCCGCGCGATCAGCGATTGCTCGATCGCATCCCACGAGTTGGCCTGGAGCCACGCCCGGTACGCATCGACCTGGGCCTTGCGATGGGGCGCCGGCCCGAACGGCTGGAACGCCTCGGCATGGCCCGTGAGGTTCTCCAGGGCGACGGCCGCCGCCTGAGCCACCACGGGATCGCCGTCTTCCAGCGCGTCGACCAGCGGCGGCACGCTCTGGCGCGTGCCGCACGCCGCCAAGGCCATCGCGGCCGCCGCGCGGACCTCGCGGCTTGCGTCGCGCAGGCGCTCGGCCAGGGCGGGCGCGGCGGTGCGGTCGCGGAAGAGCGCCAAGCGGTTGGCGGCGGAGATCCGAAGCGCCGTATCGCCCTGCCGAAGGCGCTCGATCTGGAAGGCGACCTCCTGCTTTGCCGTCGTCAGCGGGCCGGCGGCGCTCAGGTGGCGGTTGAGCGAAGCGGTCTCGCGGAACCGCTCGAACTGGAGGTCCATCATGCCGGTGACGCCCGAGTTGTTCCCGCGAAAACGGTGCGGTTCCCCCTGGCCCACCAGCTTCAGCGGTCTGGCGCGAAGGGCCTGCGACATCTCGACATCGACGCGCGGGGCGGCGTGGCGCTGGTGATGGCAGCCCAGGCACGAGCGCCGTTCGCCCGGGCGAACATAAATCCACGACATCTCGTTGAGTTCGGATCGCCCTTCGGCATCAACGGCCTGGAGGGCCAGCGGCATGTCGGCGGGGACCTCGACCGAGAACGATCCGTCGGGGGCCAAGGGCACCACGCCCAGCTCCACCGTCTCGTGCCCGGCGTGGACGATGTGCGAGTGCGACGAGCGGGTCGTCAGGGCCAAGGCGCCCAGCACGCGGATCGCCCGCACCTGCTCCCAATCGGCCTTCGTTTTGCGCGTGAAGCGCACGTTGTGGCAGGTGAGGAATCCCGTGGCCTGCGGCTCGCCGGACCGGCTGCGGTCGACGGTCTCGGCCAGGACGGGCGGCCGCGGCCTGGGACCCAGGAACACCGGCGAGTGGACCGAGCCTTCCATGCACTCGTAGATCGGCGTCGCGCGGTTGTCGCGCGGATCGATCACGGCGATCACGTCCGATTCCATGCGCTTCTCGCCCGGGCGCAACACCGTGGCCAGGAGCCTGCCGTCGGGCAGGGCCGCCAGGTCGCCCAACCCGTCGGGCAGGCGGTGCGAGGCCTGCGCGTTCCCCGGCGTGCAGATGAAGTTCCCGTGGCTGGAGATGCAGGCGAGTCGGCCGTCGGGCATGGGGGCCGGGCTGCCGTAGCCCAGCGCGCGCAAGCGCACCCCGTAGTCGGCCCCCACGTCGGCTCCGATCTCCGTCAGGCCGTCGGCCCCGTCGGGCCGAATGACGTGGATTTGCGTCTCGACCTTGGCCCGATCGAAGAAGTTGTCGGTGCGGATGAAGGCGATCCGTCCGTCAGCCATCACCTTCGGCTCGTTGTCGAAAATCAACGTGAAGGTGATCGGCTCGATCTGGCTGCCGTCGGGACGCATCACGTACAGCGCCCGCGACGGCGGATTGTGGTACTCCTCGAAACTGCCGATGCGGGTCGAGCTGAACACGATGCGGCCGTCGGGTAGTTCGGCGGGGTCCAGGTCGTGGAACGGTCCGTCGGTCAGTCGCTCCGGCGCGCCCCCTTCGACCGGCACCCGATAGATATGGAAGAACCGCTCGTCGCCCAGGGCCATCGAAACGTACACCGATCGCCCATCGAACGAGACGCTCGGCGAGCCGATGGCGCCGCGACCGGCATCGATCAGCAGGCGGGGCACGGCATCCGGACTCACCGGTCGAAGCGCGTACAGCTTGCGCCCGATCGTCGAGGGGCAGGGGATATCGAACTCGGTGTACGCCCGCGACCAGCCGTTCACGCGGAAGCACACGCCCCACGCATCGCCGCGGAGCGGCGTGTAGACGCTGCAGTCGTCGCCGACGAAGACGATTCCCTCGGGCCAGCGGAACGTCTCGTCGGGCTCGGCGAGATCCACGGGGGTCTCGAACAGTCCGGCGGCCACGCGTCGTTGCCCCGGCACGTACTTGAGATGGCCCCACGGGGCCATGCCCATCGCGCCGACGATGGTGGGCGACACCCAATCGGAACCCTGGACATATTCGGGATGCGAATAATCGACCGGATTGCCCTTGGCCGCCACCCGCCACGAGCCGTCGGTGACGATCTCGATGGGGTCGCGGCCGGGAACCTCGATTCGTACCGCGGCCACCACCCCGCGGACCCCGCCCAGATCGGTCGCGCGGATGCCGATGACGTTCTTGCCCTGGGTCAGTCGCGCCTTGAGATCGTAGCGTTCGAGGGTGCTCCAGACCTCGGTGCCGGCCCCCTCGTCCGCCCCCACGGCCGCCCCGTTGACGAACAGCTCGTAGCTGTTGTCGGCCGTGATCAGGATGCTGGCCGCCGCGGGGGCCGCGGGCAGGGTGAACGCGGTGCGAACCTGGCAGACCGCGTCGTCCGGCGCGCCCCAGATCCACGAGGCCTTCTCGATCGCCGGCAGCGGTCCCGGCGGCTCGGGCTTGGGCTCTTCGCGCTTGGCCGCCTTGCGCGACCGCCATTTCGCGGGCGGCGCCGAGCCGGCATCGCCCGCCAGGAACGCGACGGCCAACGTGGCCACGAGCATGGTACGCAGGGCGCGGAATCCGAAATTCGTCATCGAGGGCTCCGATTCTCGAGGTTTCATCGCGTGCCACCATGCGAATGCTCGTGACGGCACGGCCTCGCGAGACCTATCGATGGTAAACCAGTTGGCCACGCCGGGCAAGCTGGAAGGACTGCGGTGGTCAGGGGGGACCTTGCCGCGACGCAGGTTCGGTGGTAGCTTGCGCGTCTTGCGCGATGATAGCCCTGGAGGTTCGCCATGTCCTGGACTCTTGTGCGAAAGTTGGTGGTTGCGGCAATCCTCGTGATCGGTTGCTTGCTCGTGCTGGCACGGTCTCTCGTGGCGGCCGACCTGCCCGACCTCGTCGTGCCCGAGGGCCTTGGGGTGAACATCCACTTTACCGATCCGAGGCCGGGCGAGATGGAGATGCTTGCCAAGGCGGGCTTCCGCTGGGTGCGCATGGACTTCGTCTGGCAGGCTACCGAGCGGAAGAAAGGCGAGTACGACTTCAGCGCGTACGACCGGCTCTTGAAGTCCCTCGACGAACACAAGATCCGGGCGTTGTTCATCCTCGATTACGGCAACCCCCTGTACGACAAGGGTCTGGCCCCGGCCAGCGACGAGGGGCGGCAGGCGTTTGCTCGCTGGGCGGCGGCCGCGGCCCGGCGATTCCGGAATCGCGGCATCCTCTGGGAGA
>JANLFZ010000130.1:0-2318 GCA_024653385.1 Thermoguttaceae bacterium
GGACCAGCCGCACCGGCGCCCCCTCGGCATTCTCGGTGTGAAGGTCCTTGGGCTTGCGCCGCACGTTGTGGGCGATCAGATGCGACGCCACGCGGAGGATCCGCTTCGTGCTGCGGTAGTTCTGTTCCAGACGGACGACCTTGACGCTCGGGTAATCTTTCTCGAACTCCAGAATGTTGTTCAGATCCGCGCCACGCCACCCATAGATCGACTGGTCGGGATCGCCAGTCACCGCAAGGTTGGGGTAATCGATCGAAAGCGCGCGGGCGATGGCGTATTGCGCCAGGTTGGTGTCCTGGTACTCGTCGACCAGCACGAACCGGTAGCGATCGTCGAGCGATTGGCGGAGTTCCGGATTGCCGCGGAGCAGCCGGCCCACATGGAGCAACAGGTCGTCGAAATCCGCCGCGTTCGACTGGGCTAAATGGGCTTGATACGCAGGATAGGCCCGGCAGATGACCGCACTGAGCGGGTGTCCGACGCGAGGCGTGTACTCGTCGGGGCCGATCAGCCGGTTCTTGGCCCAGCTTATGGCAGCGGCAACCGCCTCGGGGGTGAAATGCGAATCGAGAAGCCCCAACCGGCCCAGCACCTGGCGCAGGGCCCGGGCGCTATCGTCGGCATCGTAAATGGTGTAGTTCTCGTGAATGCCAGCCATCGAGGCGTACTTGCGAAGCAGCCGGGCGCAAAACCGGTGGTACGTTCCGACCCAAATCTCTTGCCCAGGAACAAGTTGCGCAACCCGGGCGCGCATCTCCTCGGCGGCCTTGTTCGTGAACGTCAGGGCCAGAATCTGATGCCCCGGGACGCCTTGGTCTATCAAATAGGCAATGCGATGCGTCACCACGCGGGTCTTGCCGCTGCCGGGCCCAGCCAGAATCAACAGGGGACCCTCGATATGCTGAACAGCCTCCCGCTGGGCCGGGTTTAGACCATCGAGCAAGGGGTGCAAATCTACCCTCCTTGGGTGTTCTCTTGAGTCGGCAGGGGCGTATCCCCATGGAATGCCACCGCGGGAGTGGCATTCCCCGCCAGAGGGTAAGTCCCCAGGGATTACCGCCCTTCTCTGGCAGGCAGTTGCGGGCAGTCGCCGGAAACCGTTGCCAAAACTCCTTCGGAAGGCTTTCAGTATACCGACCACGACCCGGGGCGTCAGAATCGCCTCGAGGCAAAAAAGGGGCGCTACCCAAAAGCGGATAACTTGCTATATTATTCGTTCCCGCGGCGGGATGGACCCGTCGCGGATCATGGTGCCAGTACATCAATGGAGTGAGGGAGGGAACCCATGGGAACGCGGATTCCCTTGAGCAGGGTGGACCTGGAGGCCAAGGACCTTCGAGCCAAGTTGGAAATGAGCACGGCCGAGATCGGCCTTTCGGTTCGCACGACGAATTGCCTGGAAGAGCGGGGGATTTTCACGGTCAAGGACCTCCTGGAGAAGCGGCCGAAGGACCTGTTGGCCATCTCCAATTTCGGCGAGAAGACGTTGGAGGAGGTGTACAAAGCGCTGGAGGGGATCGGTTTCTATCGTCGCTCGAAGCGGCCGGCGGCGGCGCCTCCGGCTCGGAGTGGCACTGCAAGCCCGGAGACTGCGTCAGCCGCCAGTCCAGCGACCGCAACGACCGAGAAGTTCTGAAGAACCGTTCGGAACGGGCGGGGGCCGGCTGCGGGTCGTTGCGGTGTCCGGTTGACGAATGGACGACGCGCTGTTTCGGGTGAGGAAGGCGCGACTCGCGGAGTCCGTCGGGGGGAATCGTTGGCTCCGAGATTCCGAATCTATCAGAAGAAGCGCGGGAACCGGCGGACCGGTTCCGAGACGCTCGGCAGCATCGGCGAGGCGGCGTTCTTCGCCGCTTTGTTCGTGTTGGGGTGCGCGGGGTTGGTGGCGATTTTCGCCACGCTGGTGATCCCCGAGTACCGCGCCAATCATGTGTTCGTGGAACACCGTTGCGTGGTCCGCGACAAGCAACTGGCCCGAAAGGAAACTCCCGACGGTACGCTCTTCCGGCCCGAGATCCGCATCGAGTACGCCGTCAACGGAGAGACGTACGTCGTGCGCACGTACGATATCCGCCAGGCATTCTCGGCGGGCGAGGAAGACAAGCAGGCGATCCTCGATCAGTTCGAGATCGGCCAGGAGTACCCCTGCTGGTACGATCCCGCCGATCCGAAGGTCGCCGTATTGGTGCGAGGATATAGCTGGTGGTTCTGGCTGACGTTTCTCGTGCCGGCCTCGTTCGTGGTGATCGGAGGCGCGGGTCTCGTCTACGCGGTGTTGACTTGGGGGAAGTCGGCCGAGCGACGCGCGGCGCCGAGCA
>JANLFZ010000130.1:2327-8076 GCA_024653385.1 Thermoguttaceae bacterium
CGCGGGGGCCAAGCCGCCCGGTCGGCGCCGCGCGTCGCTCGGCCCCCGCGAACCACCCGGCAAACGCGGACGCCCCAAGGCAGAACACCCGACGCTCCCCGATCCGGCCAATATCACCAACAGCCCCGGCACGGAACTCGCGTATCGGCTGCCGGTGGCGCCCTCGACGGGCGTGCGGCTTGTCGTGTGGCTTTTGGCTGCCCTGGGTTGGAACGGCATGGTCGCGGTGCTGGCAGTCTGGGCGATTACCGGGCATTTGGCGGGCCAGCCCGACTGGATCCTGACGACCTTCACGCTCCCCTTCGCCATCATCGGCGTCGGCCTGATCGTTGTCTTCCTGCGCCAGTTCCTCGTGACCACGGGCGTGGGGCCCACCTTCATCGAGATCTCCGACCAGCCGCTCGTTCCCGGAAATCGGTACGACCTGTTCCTCTCCCAGGCGGGGCGCTTGAAGGTGAACTGTCTGGAAGTGCTCTTCGTATGCGAGGAAGAGGCTACCTACCGTCACGGGACCGACGCCCGGACCGAGACCCGCCGGGTTTACGAGCAGTCGGTGTTTCGTCAAGAGCGTTTCGAGATCCGGCACGGCATGCCCTTCGAGGCCCGCTTTCCCATCGAGGTGCCCGCCGGGGCCATGCACTCCTTCCAATCGGAACACAATGAGGTAAACTGGAGGGTCATTGTCAAGGGCGACGTCGTGGGCTGGCCGAATTACGAGCGATCGTTTCCGGTCATCGTCTTTCCCGGCAACAACGGTTCCTAGGGTAACGGAAGAACGCACGATGAATGAGCCGCGGGTGAGGATTGCTTTCGACGGCAACGGCCGCGCGTACCGCCCGGGCGAAATCCTTTCGGGCGAGTACCGCCTCGACTCCGTGCCGCTGGACCAAGTCAGGGCAATCGAGGTCTCGGTCCTCTGGTACACCGAGGGCAAGGGCGACGAAGATCTGGCCGTCCACCACTTCCAGCGGATCTCCCTGGAAAACGGCGAGCCGATCGACCTGCGCCGGCCGGGCCGGTTTTCCACGGTGCTGCCGGGCAGCCCGCTGAGTTACTCGGGCGAGATCGTGACGATCCACTGGTGCGTGCGAGTCCGCGTCTTCTTGGCACACGGCAAGGACGTGGTCGGCCAGCGCGAGTTCCAGTTGGGCTGCGTGCCATCGGTCCGCAGACGCCCCGACACGCCCGACACCAGGCCGGGCGTCGAGGCCGCCGTCCCGAAGGCGCTGGCGGGCGGGCCGGCGCGGGCCAACGGCCGGATCTCGGACGCCAAGACGGCCGCCGTGTGAACTCGCCGCCTCCCTCCGACGACCGGCCGACCCCAGGCCGGCGGAATCCGTTCTCGACGCGCCACGTCCGCCCCGGCGCCCTTCCGTTCGTCTTCCCGCCGGGACAGAGCGCCGCCGCGCTGGTCGACCGGCTCCGTGCGCAGGGATGGCGCGGCGAAATCGTCGGACCGCACGGCAGCGGCAAGTCGTCGCTCTTGGCCGCGTTGATCCCCGCGATCCACGATGCGGGACGCCCCACGCTTCTGGTCACGCTCCACGACGGCCAGCGCCGTCTGCCCCAAAGCGTGCGCTGGGCCGAAATCGCCGCCGGCACGATCGTCGTCGTCGACGGCTTCGAACAACTCTCGGCGTGGAGCCGCTTTCGCCTCGAAGCTCTCTGCCGGCGCCGGAACCTGGGCCTGGTGGTCACCAGCCACGCCTCGGTCGGATTGCCGCCGCTGTGGACCACCGAAGTGACGCCCGAACTGGCCAGGCGGCTTGTAAACCAGCTTCTGGGCGATGAATCGGCAGTGATCTCCCCCGACGAAGTGGATTCGTGCCTGGCCCGCCACCGGGGTAATCTGCGCGAGACTTTGTTCGAATTGTATGATTTGTACGAATCGCGCAAATAGCGCAGGCGCCGACCGGACGTCGCACCTCGGAAAACGCCACGCGGCATCGGGCAACCTATAATTCCTTGGCCTCGGCCCCGGCGAAGGAACGATTCGCCGCGGTGCGCGCAAGGCGGCTTCTTGACAAGAACGGGGAAGAATCGTCTGATGAACGAGTTCCCGCGCAAGCACATGGAGTTTTGCTGATGCGTTTCCCGAGATTGCGTCCGGCATGGCTTGTTGGCTGCGTGGCGGTTGCGGTCTGGAGCAGCACGTCGACGAGTTACGCGCTGTGCGACTGGCTTTGCTCGTGGCTCCAACCGCGCGGTAGCGCGGTGACCACGTACACGCCGCCGTTTTCAAGCCGCCCCGTGGCGGCCGCTCCCGCCGTGGCCGCCCCGACCATGTGCTCGTACGTGCCGCAGATCGCCTATCGCACGGTCTACCGCCCCGTGCCGGTGACCACCTGCCAGGCCGTGACCGCCTGCGACCCTTGTACCGGCTGCGCGGTAACCACGTTCCGCCCGGTGACGGCCTACACGTACCAGGCGCAGCTCGTGCCTTGCACCACGTACCGCATGGTTTGCAGCACGCCGAGTGCGCCGTACGCGCCCGCCGCGTCGGCCTGCGCGCCCTATGTTGGCCTGGGGACTTCGGCGGCGGTGGGTGGAGCAGGCTGCGCGACGTGTGCGCCGTCGTCGCCGACGCTTTCCCCATCCCCCACGTCGCCGGCTCCCTGGAGTGCCCCGCCGACCCTGCCGGGACCGGTGGCTCCCAGTTCGGCAAGCGGTGCGGGCTCGACCTCGATTTTGTCGGGCGGGGCTCCATCCGCCTCGGGGTCCACGCAACCGGGGACCGCGACCGGGACCACTCCGCCGGCGGGCACGCCGACCTATGCTCCCGGACCGGGCGGCACACCCCCCGCAGCCCCCGTCAGCCCGTACGCCCCCAAACCCTCCGGCAGCAGTGGCGGTTCGCTCTACGGCCCGGGGCTTAGGCTGCGAACGCTGCCCGGCGCTGTGCCAAGCAGTACCACGCCGAGCAGTGTTCCGCTGACGCCGGCCTCACCGGCCTCGCCCGGCCGCACGGCGGCCCGGCCCGTGGTGCAGGCCTCGTACGCGCTGCCCGTCTCGCTCCCCGGCCCGACAACCCAACGGCCGCTCGATCTGGGCGGCTGGCAACCCGTTCGTTGACCATCCGCTTGCCACGAGCGTTTGTCTTCTTCCGTGGCCTGGGCACGGACACCCAGACTCTCGGGCGACTCGAAGAACAGACGAACTCCTCCTGCCCTCTCTCTCGACAGCCTCGGATGCCACTGGCGACACGCCGTTGGCACCCGGCGTTCACGCACGACGCTTCCTGCCCCAAAGTGCCTGGTGGCAATGAGGCCGACCGGGGGGTACACTTAAGCGCGCCTCAAGGGAAAGGATGGACTATGATGATCTCACGCGCGGTTCCTATCGGGGCGCTTGCCTTCTTCATGGCGTGGTTTTCTGGCGGCGGTTTCGCTGCCTGCGGTCAGGCGGTTGAGAAACCCGTTTTCAAGGCCTTGCCGCGAGCGATCAACTATGCCACGCCGCTGGCCCCGGCAAACGGCGTCAAAGCCGTGATTGTGTACGGCAAGGACGCGCCGTGGACCAGGTCGGCCGCGGAGGCCGTGCAGAAGGCCATCGCCGGCTGGTGTGGGGCGAGGCTGGAACTCGCCGACGACCATGCCGTCACCGGCGAGGACACTTGGTTGCTGACCGACGCCTACCGGAAGAGACCCCTGATCGTTTTGGGCAACGCGCAAGACAACCGCGTCATGCACGCGCTGGGCACGCGGTATCTGCTCCAGTCCAACCGCTCGTGGCCGGGCGGTGACCGGTACTACATCCGCACCGTCTTCGAACCGTTCGTGGCCGACGTGAACCATATCGTCCTGGAGGCCTCGAACCCGGCCGGCATGGACGCGGCCGCGGCGAAGTTCGCCGAATTGCTCGAGGGTTTTCCCGCCGACGCCAAGGCCGCGGCCACGATTCCGCCCCGGCTGCGCGTGCAGGGAGGCGTGAAGGACCAATGGAAGCTCGTGAAGTACGACCCCGCCTGGTGCCGGCCCCAACTTCCTCCGGAGATGTTCCGGGACCTCAACCGCAGCGTGTCCGAACTGGCGCACTTGTACAAGGGGACGCCGCCGCGCGCGGGATGGGGCATCACGCGCGAGTCGAGCCTGCCCTTCGTGTGGTCCTATGTACTTGGCGGCGACCAGTATCCGCGCCAGGGCTGGACCGCCCTGGACCTGGACGAAGGCGCCCGGCGCGCGGTGGCGGCCATGTGCCTGCTGGGCTGCCGGCAAGTCGGCGGACGGGCGTATCCGCCGATGGACCACTACGGCTCGGCCCCATTCCTGGTCTGGTTGCGGTCGATCATCCAGACCGGCGTGCTCGACGAGAAGGAACTCAACGAGCTGGAAAGCGCCATCACGCTTTCCTCCTGCCGGCCCGACGATTACGTCATGGAAAACATCGGCAGCGGCAACGGGATCGTGGGCAGCGTTTGGAGCGGACGGCACAGCGGCGCGTGCATGTTGACGATGGTCGAGGAACTGGACTATGTGCTGGGCCACTGCCGCCTGGACGATCGCACACGCAAGGAGGTCGAGCGCCGCTACGACGGCCTGCGCAAGACCGTCGCCGCCTACATCCGCTCGTTTCGCGGGAACCACGACGACTCCTGCCTGGGCGAGGACACGGTCCTCCAGCTCTACTCGGTGCTGATGATGGGGTTCATGGACCACGTCCGAAGCGGCACGCTCCGCAAAAGCGCGGACATGTACATCATGACCTCGGACAACATCCCCGACCAGCGCATCAACGACCCGTTGAACAACACCTGCTACGCCGGGCTGTCGGGGTTCTCCAGCGGCAGCGGCGGGCACCTCCGCACGTGGGAGGGCGGTTCGCTCGTGGCGGCGGCGGCGTTCTATTACGACGATCCGCAGTACCGCTGGTTCGTGCGCCACCGCAACTTGTACTTGGGTTCGGAGGGGGGCTACCACTTCCCGATGCACTCGGCTTATGACACGGTTGGCAAGGTCGAGCCGCCCACGCGGTACCTGGGCGCTCGCGCGCTGGGCATCGACGAGCGCATCTTCGGGGTCCTGAGCGACCCGCACGCGCCCGGCCGCCACGAGTGGAGGCTTCGCCTGCCGCCGGACCTGCCCCATGAGGCGGCCGACCGCGTTTCGATTCGGGATGGGTTCGACCAGAACGACGCCTACATGTATCTGGCCACCAGCCAGGACATGTATTTCGAGTATCCCGCGCAGAACAACTCGATCGCCCGCTATACGGACCTCGGCGACATCTGGCTGTACACCAACACGTACGACGGTTCGACCTGGTCGCGGAGCGTGGTCAATGGCTCGAACGGCGGGAGCTTCGTCCCTCGCGCCGCGTGCCAAATTCGCGCGCTGGCCAACCTGGGCGAGGTGAGCATGGTCGCCTCCACCGAGATCGACTCGGGCGGGGCCGACTGGACGCGCACCATGGTGCACTGGAAGGGGCATTACTTCGCGGTCATGGACCGCATGGAGGCCCGGCAGGACGACGACTATACCTTCACTTGCCGCTGGCGCGGCCTGCAATCGGCCTCCCTGGAAAACGGCGTGTGGACCGCCACCGCCCCCGGCGGAAACGTCTTGCGCATCCAGAGCGCCGAGGACCTGATCCAGACTTCCGAGGTCTGGCCGTGCGACGGATCGGCAAGCCCGTCGATCCTCCAGCAGTACAAGAGCGCGCACCTGTCGAAACATCAGGAAATGGCCTTTCTCAACCTGCTACACGTCTCGGGACCGCAGAGGCCGGATGAGTTCGAAACCAAGAAGCTGGG
>JANLFZ010000130.1:8086-13770 GCA_024653385.1 Thermoguttaceae bacterium
TGGGCACACGGGCGATGCTGGTCAAGGGCAAGACGAAGGACGGCCCGCACCTCGCCTTGATGGGGTTCTGTGGCAACCCACCGTTTACCGAGATCGAAACCGATGCGGCGGCCTACTACATCACCGGCAGCCAACTGCACCTGGCGGGCGCGCGGACGCTGCGGGCGAAGGTCAAGGGGACCATCGAGGAGATCCTGTGGACGCAGCGCTCGGTCAATGCGCTCGTCGATTTCGAGACGGGCAAGGCGCAGATCGAAGTCCCGGGCGATCGGGCCGTCCATGCGAAGGTCGCCCGGGCGTGGACCATGCTCCCGCCGGGCGTGCACACCGTGTCGCTGGCCGAGCCGGGCGCCTTGCCCAAGCTCGCAGCGATGGTCGATTTCCTGTGGCGCAATTGCCCCGCGCCCACGGGCAAACCGCCGCAGGCCGCCGCGGCCGGCTCGCCCATATTCGACGTGAAGACGTCGGCAGAACCGCTGGTCAAACCGCTCGCGAGGCTGACCGAGCCCGCCATTACGCCCACGCCGGGGCCAAACGCCATCAATCACGACGGTCAGAGGTGGAACAGCACCGATCGCTTGGAATTCCTGTTCACCTTGGGCAAGTCCGTCGACATCGGCTGTGTCCGCTTCGTGGGTTCGGCCGCCAGCGACGGCGGCATCGCGCGCGGCGCGGGCGATCTCAAGTTCACCGTCGTACTGAGCGACGATGGGTTTCAGAAGGACCTCCGCTCGATCGAGACGCCTTCCGTGACCTTCGAGGAAACCCCGCGCATGGTCGCCGGTCACTTCATGCTGACGCGCTATCCAACCTGGCGGATCGACCTCGGCGCCAAGGCCAGGCAATTCAAGATCATGCCCCGCGCGACCAGCAAGGACCGCGCGGCGCTGGTCCTGACGGACATCGAAGTATACGGTTCCCGTCGCGTGCCCCAGCTCGCCGCCAAGGCTACGACCGCCGACATCGATGGCGACGGCGCCGACGAACTGCTTGTGGCCACCTCGCAGAGGGAATTGGCCGCGTACGACGCCGCCGGCAAACGGCTTTGGCATCACGTCTATGACGGCGAGATCCACGACCTTGCCGTGGCCGACCTGGACGAAGACGGAAAGAGCGAGACGCTCTGCTACCTCGACACCGAAAAGCTCCACCGCGTCAATGGCGACGGGTCGGAGCGTCCGGTCGGGGACGTCAATACGGTTTGCACAAGAGGCGTGAACATCTTCTCGATCGGGGCATGGGGGCCAGATGACCCCAGGAAGAAGGAAGTCGTCCTGTGGTCGGGCGAACCCTCGGCATTCAAGGTGCTTCCGGACGGCACGGTCAGACAGATCAAGGCGTACGCCCCTCAGGCATCCCTGCGCCTGGCCAATGTGTACGCCAACGAACCCGAGGCGATGGCCGCGCTCAGTTCGTATGAGTTCGCCATTCTCTCGGCTCGCAAGGACGACGGCGGGAACTACATCCGCCTGGCTTCCCGGTCCGTTACCGGCAGCAATTCCGGCAACGAGGCCAGCCCGCCGGGCGTGCTGAGGCAGTTCTGCAAGATCCTGCTGGTGGACACCCGCGGAGAGAAGTGGCTGCTCGGCGCCGTCGCAAGCGGCCTGAATGTCTACCCGCTTCGGGCCTTCGCCAAGGACGCCAAGGAAGAGGGCTGGCGGTACAACACCGGCGGGCCTTGCGCCACGGCCGTGGCCGCACACGATATCGACGGCGATGGCGCGCCCGAGGTCCTCTTTGCCCGGCAGGACGGGTTTGTCAACGTCTTCCGCCTGCGCGACGGGTGCCTCCTCGGCCGCATCAGCGTGGGCGAACCGATCCTCGGCATGGCGGTGCTCGCGGGCCGAGACGGCAAGCCCCGCATCACGGTGGGCACCAAGTTCGGCGTGTGGGTCTTCGGCGCCGATCTGAAAAGAATCGGCGGCGTTTCGCTGCCCGCGCAAGCCGCCGCGTTCGCCGGCCCGGGCGGCAAGGACAAGGACCGCGTGTACGTCGTCGGGCCGGACGGGTCGGTCAGCGTGCTTATCCCGCAAAAAGAAACGGCCCGCTGACCACTACGGCCAACGGGCTTTGTTCAGAGCGGGAGACGGGATTCGAACCCGCGACTTCCAGCTTGGGAAGCTAGCACTCTACCACTGAGTTACTCCCGCCTAGGCACGATCCGGCAATCCGGGCCCGGGCAACGCGCCGTCCGGGTCGTAAACCAAGGAAACGGACACGAATTACCGGTAGTAGTATCCCGCGCAAACGGCCGGGCGTCAACCCCTCGCAAACGGCCTAAAGTTCGGGGGTTCGGGGTTATCCTCCAGTGTGTCCCAGGCGAACAGGGGGGATGGCCGCGAACTCTGCAACCGGCTCGAAGAGGGATCGCCCAGCTTGCCGCGCCGCGCCGAAGCAGCTATGCTCATGGCGACAGCGTGTGAGAACAGCCAGATCGTCTACTTGGGGAGTGCGGCAATGCAGCGGTTTCTTCGGTTGTCGGTGGCCCTCGTCGCGGTGGCTGCGGCCGGATTGGCAAGCCTGCCCGGCAGAACGTCCCAGGGCGCGGAGCCAGGCGCGAAACTCAAGGTGCTCGTCGTTTCCGGCGGGCATGGCTATCCGGTCGAGCCGTTCCGCAAGGTTTTCGCCGGGTATACCGACATGGAATGCACCTTTGTCGAGGAGAAGGAAGGGGGCGAGGCCTTCGACGACATCGCTTCGTGGGCCTACGACGCCGTGGTGCTCTACAACTTCGAAAAGAAGCTGTCCGAGAAGCGGCAGGCCAACTTCTTCAAGCTCTTGGATCGAGGCGTGGGCCTGGTGATCCTTCATCACGCGATCTACGGTTACCGCCCCTGGCCCGAGTACCAGAAGATCGTCGGGGTGACCAGTTGGCTATCCGGCGCACGGGATGGGGTGGATTTCAAGGTCCGTGTCGAGGACCCCAACCATCCCATTACCCGGGGACTCAAGGATTTCGCGATCAAGGACGAGACCTACCAGGGCCATGGGGTCGATCCGAAGGTTCACGTGATCCTCACGACCGACGAACCGAGCAACGGCAAGGCGGTGGCGTGGGTCCACACGGTGCGCAAGTCGCCGGTGTGCTACTTCCAGTTGGGCCACGACGAGAAGGCGTACCGCACGCCCGAGTTCGCCACGGTGCTGGGCCGGGCGATCCGGTGGAGCGCGGGCCGGCTGTCGGCCAATTAGAGGCCGTGGCGTGCCCCTGAGGCACGCAAGTTCACACTCAGGGTTGTTTTGCTGGCGCGGGGTATTCGTTGAGTCCGCCTTCGCGCGGCGTGCCGTCGAAGAACGCCTTGCCTCCCGCGTGGACCCAACCGGGTGCCGTGTTGGCCAGAAGCTCGCCCTGATGCACGTGGGTTTCTGAGTAAGGCAGCGAAAGCAGTTGCGCGGCCCCGTTATTGCCGAGCAGGCAGTGGTCCACGCTCGCCAACGACGCCCCTCCCACCGCGATGCCGGCACGCCCGTTGCCCCGCGAGACCACGCGAAGCAGGGTCACCTCGCGGGCGCTGTTGAACGCGTTGATGCCGTCGGTTTGGAAGTGCTGGACCACGAGGTCCTGAATCACCACTTGCCGGACGTGGAACAGGGTGATGCCGACCTGATGGTGGGCGTAACTGAGGGGGTAGTTGTCGGGCAGCTTCGTCGGGTGGACACCGAAGTAGATCATCCCCCGGTGCATGCACCATTGCAGCGGATCGAGTCTGGGCGGGTCCGCGGCACGCGCGTCAACCGGAACTTGGGGCAAGGGCTTGCCGTCGAGCAGCAGTTGCTGGAACTCGGTATGTGGCGGCCGGAAACGGAACATGACGCCGCGGTAATGTTCCCAGGCCGCCGGGGGGACCGGCGCCGAGCCGTCAAGGATGGCCCCGTTGCCGTCGATCACAAAAGGCCCTGCGCCCGACCCGCTGTGCCGGCTGCCGGTCAGCGTGACACTCTCGTGATAGGGCTTGCCCGTGTTGGCCAAGACGATCCGATCGCCCGGCAGCGCCAGGTAGAGGGCCCTGCCGATGGTGCGGACCGGGCCGGTTTCGCCCGGGTCAAGCCGTTCGCCCCGGGAACGGTCGTCGCCCAAGGCGTTGTTGACGTAAATGTCTCTGGCATCCGCGGGCGGGACCATCGCCAGAGCTACCGTGATGGCGGCGCAAGACAACCAGATCGCGCGCATACGAAAGGCTCCTTCCGGCACACTCGTGCCACGCCGTGCCGGCGCATCGGGCGCGGCCTTTGCAACAAACCCTTCGGCCGGACCAACCGAGGATCACGGCCCAGGCAAGACTGGCGCCGCGGCGGCACCCGGCGTGGTGATCGTCACCGGAGCACACCCACCCCCGGGGGGACACGCGGTAGCCGGTGGGCAATCGGCGGCCGCCGCGGGCGGAAAGACCGCAGGGGCCGGGCAGGGCGGGGGCGCGTTCGGCCGGGCGCCGAAACAGCACCAGCCCAGGTTGTCGCACTTCCACTGGTCGATGGCGCGCAGTGTCGCGCAGCCGCCGGCGACCGCTAGCGCCATCGCTACGATCGCTCCAAGCATCGCCTTCTGCATGTTCGTTCTCGCATCCATTCAGGTTGACCGAGGGCAACAATGTTTCCTCTTGGCAACCATACACGCAGATTGGCGAAAAGCAAATCAGACCAGTCAAGCCGGCCGGAATGGCCAGTTAGATGTTGGAGTTGGCCTCGGCCCAATCCAACCCAGTCTCTTTCTTGACACGGGCCTCAAAGTCGCCCAAGAGTCCGCCGATCACGTCCCAGCGATCCACGCGCCGCAATTCGATATCGCCCTGGCGGTTGACGCGCACGATGCTGTCCTTGGTGACGCCGACCCGCGTCAGCTCTTCGGGGTCCGGTCCCCCCTCGTGGACCAAGCGCAGCAGGCACCTGCCCGACATTTCAATGAATTCCATGGCTCATCCTCCAAGAACCCATCCTAAGAGGCAGGCGGTTCGGCGTCAACGCCGTGCCGCGCGCACCGCCTCGCACAGGGCAAGCATGGTGGCCACATCGAGCTGCTCGGCCCGCAATCCCGCGTCGAGCCCCAGTCGAGCGAGGATGGCATCGACTTCAGACTTGTCGAGCCGGTCGCCGACGGCCGAGACCAACTGCGACCGCAGGAACTTCCGCCGGTGCAGGAACATCGCCCGGATGAAGTCGTGGAAGAAGTCGCGGTCGGGCAAGCGCGACCGCAAGGCGTCGTCGAGCACCACGTGGACGATCGCCGAATGGACCTTGGGCCTCGGCCAGAAAACCGACGGGGGCATGCGCCGCACCACGTCCACGCGGCATTGGCTTTGCACCCAGAGGCTCAGCGCCCCGTAGTCCTTGGTGCCGGGCCGGGCCGTCATGCGGTCGGCCAGCTCCTTCTGGATCGTGACCGTCATGGTGCGCGGCGGGCGATCCAGCGTCAGAAGATTGGTGATGACCGGCGTGGCCACATGGTATGGGAGGTTCGCCACCAGTTTGAACGTGCGGCCCGGGGCCGCGTCGAGTTCCCGCTGGACGGCTTCGAGGACCTCGGGATTGAGGCGGTTCTTGCCCGCCAGCGCGTCGGCGTTGACCATGTGCACGTGTTCGAGCGCGTGCAGTTCCTCGGAAGCGAGCTGAAACAGCGCGGGATCGACCTCGACCGTCACGACGGCCGCGGCACGCGCGGCCACCAGCGCCGTGACCGACCCGGTGCC
>JANLFZ010000131.1:0-8386 GCA_024653385.1 Thermoguttaceae bacterium
ACGGGAAGCTCCACGTGCCCCTGGCGATAGGCGTCCTGGGCCGCTTGAAGGGCATCTTCCGCGGCCTGCACGGCGGCCGCCCGCACGTCGATCGCCCGGCGCCGCACGGGCAACAACCGGTGGATCAGTCGCGCTTGCGGCGGGGCCCCACGCATCGCATAGACCTCGTCGAACCCGGTCCGATACGCGCCCACGTGGGGTGGGTCGGCCGGCAGCGGCAACGGCAGCGCCGGATTGAGCAACGCGGCCTCGCCCAGTTCGTGCTGGCATCGCACCGCAAGCGTCTCGGCCGTTTGAAGCGAGGCCAGGGCCGCCGCCTGGGCGGCCCGAAGCATGGCCGCGTCTTGCGCCCGCGACGAAATCGAAAGCCGAGCCACGGCATCGTGTGCGGCCCGATAATCGCCGAGGGCTTGCGTCAAACGCCAGTACGCATGGGCCACCTCGGCCTGCTTGGCGCGGGTGCGGGCGTTGGTCAGGGCCTCGAACAGCGTCACCGGCCGACCAGCCAGCGCCGCACCTTGCGGCATCCTCAATAACTCAGCGACCATTTGAGGGGGAGAGACCCTTCCCAACGGCGGTGATGTGGCCGTTGCCGCAGTATCCTTGCCAGCACTCACGCCAGGCGACACCGAGGGACTTGTGGGGGAGGTTGCCGGTGTCGAAGCCGCCCCCCCAACACCTCCAGGGGTGGCTCCAGGGAAACCGCTTGGCATCGACCCAGCCCCACCGGTCGTGCCACCCTGGGAAAAGCCACCCCGAGGGTTCAGGGGGTCCAACGGGCCGAACGTGTTGCCCCAAGGGTCTTTGAACGATCCCTCGGTTCCCGGTTTTGGAGCGCTTGATGGCGAGGACGGACCCGTACCGGGAGTAGATGGGGCACCAGGAAAGCTAGGCTGGCTGGCTGATTCAGGTCGTATGGACGGTTTACTGCCGTCTGGTTTGTCTGCCGAAGGCGGTAGGGCGCTGGTTCCCTGGCCCATGGTACCCGACCACGGGCTGCCAGCGGCGTCTTTGAAATCCTTGGGTTGTGCCGATGCCGCGGTGGGGGAAGCCCCAGCGGTGGTTCCCGGCGACGACGAGTCCGGCTTGGACAACCCAGGCGATGCGCCCGAGGCGCCGGCCTGTGGCCCGGTCGGAACCAGCTTGATCGTCGGGTCCGGAATCGCATCCTTGCTCGCTTGCGCTAAGAGCAGAACGCCCAGAACCACGGAGACGTTCACCATGGGTAAACCTCGAAGCCGGGCGGACGAAACGGAGATCACGCGATGCCATAGCGTGCCATTTCCTTAGCTTCGCGTCAATGCTGGTCTCGCCGCGGATGGTGTACAATGGAGGGGGCACGGCCAGGGGCCTTTTCGCGATACCGTACCGATGGCTCATCCGCTTCAGGACCGAATCGCCGAGTTGCGGACTCGGGTGCGACGGCTGACCGCGCTGTTCGGCGCGAGCTGCCTGATCGGGGTCGCCCTGACCGCGGCCCTGGTGCTGGGCGCGCTGGATTACACGGTGCGGTTCGAGGATCTCGGTTTGCGCGTGCTGTCGAGTCTGACGCTCTTGGCGGTGATCGCCGGGACGGCATACCGCTGCCTCTATCAGCCTTTGCGGGTGGCTCTGAGCGACGTGGAGCTGGCCCGTCATGTCCAGCGGCGCTTTCCCGAACTGGGCGACAGCCTGGCCACGTCGGTCGAGTTCCTCCGTCAGCGGGAGGATGATCCCGCGGCGGGGTCGTTGGCGCTGCGCCGGGCCGTGGTCCATCGCACGACGGCCGAGTCGGAGAAGCTGGATTTTCTGGACGTGCTCCAGCGGCGGCCCGCGCGACGTGCCGCGATGGGGGCCGCGATGGCGGTCGGCGTGGCCGCCCTGGTCTCCCTGCTCGCGCCGACCGGTAGCCGGACCGCGCTCGCGCGGTTGGTCGCCCCGTGGAGCGACACGGCCTGGCCTCAGGTGACCCACCTGGCCGTGCGCGAGCCGGTGGCCAGGATCGCGCGGGGGCAGACGTTCGAGGTGGCCGTCGTCGACGCCGAAGGCGAGGACCTGCCCCACGAGGTCCGCATCATGTATCGCCTGGACACGCCGGCCGGCCCGATCCACGAGAGCGAGCCGATGCGCCGCGAGGGCGACGCGATGGTCGCGCGGCGGGAGAATGTTCAGCGATCGTTTTCCTACCGGGCGGAAGGGGGCGACGACCGGTCGATGCCGTGGCATCGGGTCGAGGTCCTCGACCCCCCCGAGATCCAGTCCCTCGAGATCACCTTGGACCCGCCCGCGTACTCCGGGTGGCCGAGGGCGCCAAGCGGGAAGAACCTGCGGGCGTTGGTGGGCACGCGGGTCCGCATCGCGGCGACCGTGACGAAGGAGTTGGTCTCGGCAACGGTTTGTCTGGACGACGGCCGGGAACTGCCCGCCTCGGTGGCCCCGGACGGCTTGTCGTTTGCCGCGGGCGACGACGAGCGGCCGTTTGTGGTCGAGCGCTCGGGGGTTTACTGGATCCGCCTGACCGATCGCGACGGGCTGACGGGCGCAAGCGCCCGCTGGGAGATCCGCGCGATACCCGACGAGCCGCCCAATGTCGCCATCGAACAGCCCGCCGGGGTAACGTTCGTGACACCCCGGGCCACGGTTCCCCTGCGCGTGACGGCCAAGGACGATCTTGCCGTGGCGCGCCTGTGGCTCGAGTACGGGCGTTCCGATCGCGCCACGCCGGAACCGGCCGGGGCCGAAAAGGCCGCGGACGAGGCCGGCCGGGACGTGCGCCAGCCCTCGGCCGACTCGTCCGCGGCCCCCAAGCCCGAGGCCGTCATCGAACTGGTCCCCAAGCCTTCCGACCCGGAGAACACCGATTGGCAGCGGACTCCCGCGGCCTCGGGCGAGGCGGTGTCGGCGCGGTATTCGTGGTCGTTGGCGGCGCTGGATCTTCGGCCTGGGACCCAGATCACGCTTCGGGCCGTGGCAAGCGACTTCCGCCCGCAAACCGCGTCCAGCCAGACTCGCTTGCTCTCGGTGATCACGCCGGAGGATCTGGCGGACCGCCTGGCGGCCCGGCAAGCGGCCCTGGTCGCCGAACTGACCCGGGTGGTGGAACTTCAGCGTCAAGGCCGGGCCCTGGTCGAGGAGATCGAGACGCGGGCGCGCCAGGCGGCCGACGCGGATCGTCGCGAGCTGGACCGGCTTCGCGGGGCGGAGCTGACCCAGCGGCAAGTCAACGATGCCCTTGCGAACCGGACGGGCGGGGTGGCGGCGCACGTTGCGGCCCTGCTGGCCGATTTGACCAACAACCGGATCGACAGTCCCGACGTGCAACGGCGCATGCAGGCCGCGTTGTCGGAAATCGACCGGCTCAGCGCCGGCGAGTTGACCGTCATTGCCCGCGAGTTGACCGCCGCCATCAAGACGATGCAACTCCAGATCGAGCGCGATCGGCCCGCGGACGCCGAGGCGGCGAAGGACCGTTCGGCCGCGGCCTCGCTGGCCGAGGCGAAAAGGAACCAGGACCTGGTGATCGCCTCGCTGGAGCAACTGCTCGACGATCTGGCCCGCTGGGGCGCGTTCCGGCGATTCCACCGCGATGTCGGCCAGTTGTTGCGGGAGCAGCAGGAGTTGGCGCGGTTCACGGCCGAGGCCGGCCGCCGCACGTTGACCAAGGATCTGAAGGACCTCACGCCCCAGGACCGGGCCGACCTGTCGCTGGGCGCGCGGCGGCAGCTCGACTTGGCCCAGCGGTTCGACCGGCTCCAGTGGCAGATGGACGAGGCGTTGGCCTCGCTTGGCCAGCGCGAACCGCTGGCCGCTCAGGCCGTCGCCGACGCGCTGTCCCGCGCCCGCCAGTGGAACCTCAGCGGGCAAATGCGGTCGGCCGGGGCCGGCATCGAGGCGAACCAGATGGGCCGGGCCGTCGCGCTGCAGCGCGAGATCGTCGAGCGGCTTGGCGAGTTGCTCGATCTGTTGGCGAACCGGCGCGAGCACGAACTCGGGGGGTTGGTCCGGAAGCTCCGCGAGGCCGAGGCCGAGTTGGCCGCCTTGGCCGCCCAGCAAGACGACGTGCGACGCCAACTCGAACAGGCCGCCACCCAGGCAGACGCCGAGCCCCGGCGCCGCGAGTTGGAACGGTTGGCCGCTTTGCAGAAACGCTTGCGGCAACAGGCCGAAGAGATGGGCCGGCGCCTGGAGCGGCTGACCGCGCAGCAGGCGGCCCGGTCGGTCGGGCAGGCGGCGCGCGCAATGGACCAGGCAGCGGCCCAGGCGCAAGGCGACGCGGGCAAGGCCGCCGAGCATGCCCGGCAGGCCAAAAGCGCCCTCGACGAGGCCCAGCGCCAGGCGGCCGCACAGCGGCTCCAGGCGCAAGCCGACCTGGTTACCGAACAACTGGCCCGGCTGGAAGACTCGGTCCAATCGCTCCACCGGCGCCAGGAGAAGGCCCTCGCCGAGACCCGGCGGCTCGAGGGTCTTCGGATCGCACAAGGGCGATGGACCGCGGGCCAGGACGAGGGTCTGGCCGCGCTCTCGGGCGAGCAAACCCTGCTGGCCACGGAGACGGCCGCCCTGGCCGACCAACTCGCCGGTTCGGCGGCGTTCCACTTGTCGCTTTCCGGGGCGGCCCGCGATATGGGCGTGGCCGCCGCGCTGTTGGAGCGGCGTCAAACCGGCGAACCGGCACAGCGGGCCCAGCAGAATGCCTCCCGCCGGCTGGCCCAGTTGATCGAGGCCATCAAGCCCGACTCACCCGCCAAGCCGCCCGAGAAGACCCCCGACGGCAAGGGCGAACCGGGTGGTGGCGCGGGCGGGGCGCGTCCGCAGGGCGGGCCCGCCGGAGCGGGCCTCCAGCGGCTTGCCGAAATCAAGCTCTTGAAGCTCATGCAAGAGGACGTGAACCGCCGGACCCGCGAGTTGGAGAAGTCGGTCGGTCCGGGCGCCCCCCTGTCGCCCGAGGCCCGCCGCGCGTATGCTGAACTCGGCGAGGAGCAGGGCCGGCTGGCCGACCTGCTCTTGGCGACGGTTCCGCCCGAAGAGGACACGCCATGATCCACCGCCCGTGGCCCGTATGGATGGCTTTTTCGGCGATGATCGTTTGGGCCGGGATGTGCTGGTGCGCGGCGCCCGGGCCGGGCGAACCGCGCCCCGCGGACCAGCGGCTGCTGAAGGAACTGAACTCGCGGTCGGGCGACGAGATCGACCGCGAGTTGTTCGGTCCCGAGGAGAAGCCGGGGCCGGCCGCGCCGCCGAAGCCGGGTGCTTCGCCTTCCAAGCCGGCCGACGTTCCCGCCCCGCCCGCCCGCGATCTCAGCCGCGTGTCCGAGCGGGAGAATCCGCTGGTCGACATCGCCCGGCAAATGCGGGAAGCCGAGAGGCTCTTGGCCCAGGCGCACTCGGGCGAGAAGACGCGAGAGGTTCAGGAGCAGATTGTCCGGCAGCTCGACGAACTGCTCCAACGGGTTTGCAAGCAGTGCGGCGGCACCCAGTGTACGGCCTCGGCGTGCAAGAAGGGGGTTATCCCCCGCGACGCCGCCGGTTCGCCGAAGCGCAATCCCGAGGTGCCGTCCGAGTACCAGCGTCCCACGGAGCGATCGGAAAAGAAGCTCGATCCGGTGTCCAAGGCCGGCGAACGCCCCACGCTCGGCCGGAACCCCAAGGTCGATGCCGAAAAGCGCCACCGCGCGATCCAGGGGGCGTGGGGATCGCTGCCCGAGCGGGAACGCCAGCAGATGATGCGGCTCCTTCCGCCGGAGCAGTTCCTGCCCAAGTACGAGCCTTTGATCGAAGAGTACTATCGCCGGCTGGGCGGGGAGAGCCGAGGCGAATGAGGGGTTCCGGGTCGCACAATGCCCGCCGCGGGCTGGGCGCTGGCCAGATGTCGAGAAGCGTAGCCGTTCACGGGGAGTATCCCGATTCGCGCGGCGAAGCCCGCTGTGAAGGCTTACCGAGGAGCCGGTTTGCGGCGGCCGTGGCGGGGCTGGCGCTGGGGGCGCTCGTCGCGTTCGGGTTGATGGGGTGCGTGCTCGGCCGCGCCCGGGCGGCCGAATCCGACAGCCCCGAGCGCACCGCGGCGAAGCTCGTCACGCCCGAGGCCGATCTGGCGATCGCCAAGGGCCTGAAATGGCTCGCCGGCCGGCAGCATGACGACGGCTCGTTTGGCACATCGGGCTATTACCGGGGCAACGTGGCGGTGGTCTCGTTGTGCGCCATGGCGATGATGGCCGGCGGCAGCACGCCCGGCCGCGGCCCCTACGGCCGCGAAGTGGCGCTGGGGCTCGACTACATCCTGGCGCACACCCAGGCCAGCGGCTACATTGTCAACGAGCGATTTCCGAGTCACGGGCCGATGTACGGCCACGGGTTCGCGACGATGTTCCTGGCCGAGTGCTACGGGAGCACGCCGCGCCCGGACGTCCGCGAGAAACTCGCCAGGGCCGTCCAGTTGATCGTCAACACCCAGAACGACCAAGGGGGATGGCGTTACGACCCCAAGCGCATGCCGGCCGACATTTCGGTGACGATCTCGCAGGTGATGGCGCTTCGCGCCGCCCGGAACGCCGGCATTCATGTCCCCCGCGAGACCATCGACCGCTCGGTCAGCTACATCAAGCGGAGCCAGAACCCCGACGGCGGGTTCGCCTACATGCTCGAAACGAGGCGCGAGAGCCAGTTTCCCCGTTCGGCGGCGGCCGTCGTGGGCCTCCAGAGTTGCGGCATCTACGAGGGGCCGGAGATCGCCAAGGGATTGCAATACGTCGCGCAATTCGTTCCGCAGAAAGGCGTCACGCGGCGCGACCGCAACTACTATTTCTACGGGCACTACTACGCGGCGCTGGCCATGTGGCAAGCCGGCGGCGACGATTGGGCCCGCTGGTACCCCGCGATCCGCGACGAGTTGATCTCGCTGCAACGCCCCGACGGCTCGTGGGCCGACTCGACCATCTCGCCCGAGTTCGACACCGCGATGGCCTGCCTGGTGCTCCAGGTGCCGAACAACTATCTGCCGATCTTCCAGCGGTAAGGATTCTTCCTGTGGACCGTTCGACGGAGACTCACGTGACGAGCGCATCCTCCTTCCATGCCGATTACGCCCGGCGTCTCGAGCTGGCCGTGGCGGCCGGCCGCGAGGCCGGCCGGATCACGTTGGAGCACTTCCGCCGCGACGATCTCGAGATCGAACGCAAGCGCGACGACTCGCCGGTGACGATCGCCGACCGCCGGGCGGAGGAGCACCTGCGGCGCCGCATCGCCGAGGCCTTCCCGGCCGACGCGATTCTCGGCGAGGAGTTCCCCGAGCGACCGGGCTCGAGCGGCTACCGCTGGATCCTCGACCCGATCGACGGCACGAAGTCGTTCATCCACGGGGTGCCGCTGTACGGCACGATGATCGGGGTCGAGCACGAAGGCCGCTGCGTGGTCGGGGTGATCCTTCTGCCGGGACTCGACGAATACGTGTACGCAAGCGAAGGGCAAGGGGCCTGGCACGTCGTGGGCGACCGCCCGCCGCGCCGGGCGCGGGTCTCGTCGCGCGATCGACTGTCCGAAGGGCTCTTCTTGACCAGCGAGGTGGCCAACTTCGACCAGATCCAACGCCGCGACGTGTACGATCGCCTTCAGGAGGCCTGCCGGCTGGCCCGCACCTGGGGCGATTGCTTCGGCTATCTGATGGTGGCCACGGGCCGCGCCGAAGTGATGGTCGACCCGATCATGAACGTGTGGGACGCCGCCGCGGTCCAGCCGATCGTCGAGGAGGCCGGCGGCACCTTCACCGACTGGCAAGGCCGCCGCACGATCCACTCGGGCCAGGGAATCGCCACCAACGGCCGGGTGCTCGACGAGGTGCTGGCGATCACCTGCCGTGGCAGTCAGGCCGACGACCGATCTCGATCGCCGGATACTTGACGCGCCCAGTAGAATACCGCACCCGGGCAAGATCACCGTAACGCGGCGGACCCCGAATGTGATGGGCGACAGTTTGTTTCCGCAGTGGATCGACCGAGTGCGGCCGCTGGCAGGGGCCCTCGTCGTGGTGGTTCCGGTCTATCTGGTGGCCGTCGTCTACTACGGCGGGTCGCCGAGGACGACCGACGTTGGGTACGCCCCGAAACAGCCGGTCCCGTTCAGCCATGCCGTCCATGTCGGCCAGCTCAAGCTCGATTGCCGGTACTGCCACACGAATGTCGAGACGGGCGATAAGCCGCCGCTAGGGGTGGAGCGGGATGGATCGACGCGGCCCCGAGTCCCTTCGTTCGCGAAGATCGCCATCCCGTCGACCGAGGTGTGCATGAACTGCCACCAGCGGGTCGCGCCGGACAGCCCGAAGTTGCAGCCGGTGCGCGACAGCGCGGCCACCGGCCAGGCGGTCCCTTGGGTCCGGGTCCACGATCTGCCCGACTATGTCTACTTCGATCACAGT
>JANLFZ010000131.1:8397-13749 GCA_024653385.1 Thermoguttaceae bacterium
CTTCCCCGGGGGGTCGGCTGCGTTTCGTGTCATGGCCGGGTGGATCAGATGGAGGTGGTGCAGCAGGTGGCTCCGTTGAGCATGGGCTGGTGCCTCGATTGCCATCGGAACCCCGAGCCCCACTTGCGCCCCGCCGAGTTCATCACCCGGCTGGACTGGTCGCCCGGCGAGGATGCCGCGGTCTTGGGCGCCCGACTGAAGGCCGCGCTTCGAATCCAACCGTCGACCGACTGTTCGACATGCCACCGCTAGCGCCGACATCCTGCGAGACGACCTACTGGCGAAGCCTCGACGAGCTGGCCGGCACCCCGGAGTTCCGCGCGTTTCTCGAGGCGGAGTTTCCGACGGAGTGCGACACGGCGGGCGTGTCGCGGCGCCGGTGGCTCCAGCTCATGGGGGCCTCGCTGGCGCTGGCCGGGCTCGCGGGCTGCCGCTGGAAGAAGGAGGAGATCCTTCCTTTCGCGAAGCGGCCGGCCAACCGCGTGCCCGGCGTCCCAAATCGCTTTGCCACGGCGATGGACCTTGGGGGTAGTGCCCTGGGGCTCTTGGTGACGTCGTACGACGGCCGGCCCATCAAGATCGAGGGCAACCCGGCCCATCCGCAGAGCCGGGGGGCAACCGACGTGTTCGCGCAAGCCGCGATCCTCGAGTTGTACGACCCCGACCGCGCGACCGGCCTGGTCGAGCACTCGGGGCAGGATCACCCCCGATCGTGGTCCGACTTCGCCGCCTTTGCCGCCAGCCACTTCGGCGCGTTGAAGAAAGACGGCGGCGCCCGGTTGCGCGTCCTGAGCCAGGCGAGCAGCTCGCCGACTCTGGCGGCGATGCGGGCGCGACTTCTGGCCGAGTTTCCCAAGGCCCGCTGGGTCCAGTACGAGCCGGTTTCCGACGACGCCCAGCGCGCCGGCGCGACGTTGGCGTTCGGACGCCCGCTCCGCACGCAGTTGGCGCTCGAACGGGCCCGGATCATCGTCTCGCTCGACAGCGACTTGCTGGCGTGCCACCCGGCCGCCGTGCAATACGCCCGGGAGTTCGCCGCGCGGCGCGATCCGGCCGGCGATTGGATGAGCCGCCTGTACGTGGTGGAGAGTTGTCTTTCGGTCACGGGCAGCATGGCCGACCATCGGCTGGCTCTGCGGCCGAAGCAGATCGCCGCGCTGGCCGAGGCGCTCGAAAAGGAGATCCGGGCTCGGTTGGCCCAGGGCGCCAGCCCAGCGCCGGCGGTCGCGGCGGGGGAAAGCAAGGCCGCCCGCTTTCTCAGCGCGATGGCGGCTGACCTGGTGGCCCTTAATCGGCAGGGAGGCCACAGCGTGGTCGTGGCCGGTCCGCGCCAGCCCGCGGAGGTCCACGCCGTGGCCCACCGCCTGAACCGTCTCCTCAAGAACGTGGGCCAGACCGTCTGGTACACCGAGGAGCCCGATCCGGACCGGCCGCCGCACGCCGAGGCGATCCGGGCGCTGGCCGACGAAATGCATGCCGGCGCGGTCGAGACCCTGGTGGTTCTTGGGGGCAATCCGGTGTACGACGCCCCGGCCGACGTTGCCTTCGCCAAGGCCCTCGCGCGGGTGCCGACCCGGATCTACCTCGGGCTGTACCCCAACGAGACCGCCCGCGTGTGTACCTGGCGTCTGCCGCAGGCCCATTTTCTTGAAACCTGGGGCGACGCGCGGAGTTGGGACGGCACGTACAGCGTGGTTCAGCCCCTGATCGACCCCTTGTACGGGGGCCGGTCGGCGATCGAGGTGGTGGCGATGCTCTTGGGCCAGCAGGTGCCCAAGGGCCACGATCTGGTCCGCGAGACGTTTCGGTCGATCGTCAAGGCATCGGATTGGGAAGCACGATGGGCCAAGACGCTGCACGACGGCGTGCTCGAGGGCAGCCGATTCGCGGCGGTCGCCGCCGAGGCGGCCGATCGCCCGGCCTCGGGCGAGCCGCGCGGCGACTTCATGGAATCCGACTGGTCCAACGGCCAGATGGACCTGATCTTCTGCCGCGACGCCTCGGTGTATGACGGCCGGTTCGCCAACAACGGTTGGCTCCAGGAGATGCCCGACCCGCTGACGAAGCTGACTTGGGATAACGCCGCGCTGGTCAGCCCGGCGACGGCGGCGGCCTTGGGCGTCGAGAACGGCACGATCGTCCGGTTGACGCTCGGCGGCCGCTCGGTCGAGATTCCCGCGTACGTCATGCCGGGCCAGGCCCCGGGGTGCGTTGCGGTGTCGCTGGGGTACGGGCGCACGGCCGCCGGGCACGTCGGCGGCGATCCCGAGGCGGGGGTGGACCCCGTCGGCGCCGATGTCTATCCCCTGCGCACCTGCCAAGCGATGGAGTTCCAGAGCGGCCTGTCGGTCGAGGTCACCGATCGGAAGGTCCGCCTGGCGATGACCCAGGACCATCATGCGATCGACGCGATCGGGCTTGCGGGCCGGGCCGAACGGCTGGGGGCCCTGGTGCGCGAGGCCACGCTCGAGCACTACCGCGAGCACCCCGACTTCGCCCGGCACGCCGTTCACCATCCGCCGCTCGAATCGCTGTGGAACGAGCCCACCTACCAGGGCTACCGCTGGGGCATGGCGATCGACCTGTCGAAGTGCATCGGCTGCGGCGCCTGCATGGTCGCCTGCCAGGCCGAGAACAACGTGCCGGTGGTGGGCAAGGAGCGAGTGCTCCAAGGGCGCGAGATGCACTGGGTTCGAGTGGACCGGTACTTCCGCGGCGATCCCGACGATCCGAGCGTCGTCCATCAGGTGGTCGCCTGCCACCACTGCGAGAACGCCCCTTGCGAGCAGGTCTGTCCGGTGGCGGCGACGGTCCACAGCCGCGAGGGGCTCAACGAGATGGTCTACAACCGCTGCGTGGGCACGCGCTACTGCGCGAACAACTGCCCTTACAAGGTGCGGCGATTCAACTTCTTCAACTACCACAAGGATCTCGACGCGCCCGAGAACGAGGTGCTCAAGATGCTCTATAACCCCGAGGTGACCGTGCGCAGCCGCGGGGTGATGGAGAAGTGCACCTACTGCGTGCAGCGGATCCAGGCGGCCAAGATCGAGGCGAAGAACAACCGCCGCGACGTCCGCGACGGCGAGATCCGCACGGCCTGCCAGCAGGTCTGCCCGACCGGCGCGATCGTCTTCGGCGATCTGAACGATCCGCGTAGCGCGGTGGCCCGAGCGGCCGCGTCGGATCGGGCCTACGCGATGCTGGCCGAGCTGAACGTCAAGCCGCGCACCAGCTACCTCGCGCGGATCCGCAACCCGAACCTTGAACTGGAAGGAATCGCGTGATGCGGGGAAATCCGGTTGGAGTGTGCCACGGCTTGCCCGCTGCCGGAACCGAGATGGTCGGCGTCGCGGGCGTCGCCGGCCGGCAGCGGGCAAGCCGTGGCGAGGTCGTGAGCCGCCGCGACACGGCTTTCCTGCGGCCGGAACGACGTCCGTGGCGGCGGAGAAGGTCTTCTCCGGCCGCAGTCAAGCAGTGGCATCCTCACGACACTCCCAAGGTCACGCGACATCGCCTGGTTGAGCAGAAACGACCGTTCCCATGAGCGCCTTCGCCCTGCCGGCCGACGACAACACGACGAACGACCCGGCGCGCCGCGCGCCGTTGGTCACCGGCGCGCACGACCTGGCCTCGATCACCGAGACGGTCAGCCGGGTCGTCGAACGGCCCGCGCCGCCGCCGGCCTGGTACGCCGCGATCAGCGTCACCTCGCTGGTGGCGCTGTCGTTCTTCGTTCTGGTGGGCTATCTGGTGACGACCGGCATCGGCGTGTGGGGCAACAACAGCCCGGTGTTCTGGGCCTTCGACATCGTGAACTTCGTGTTCTGGATCGGCATCGGGCACGCGGGCACGCTGATCTCGGCCATCTTGTTTCTTTTCCGCCAGAAGTGGCGCACGAGCATCAACCGGGCCGCCGAGGCGATGACGCTGTTTGCCGTGATCTGCGCGGGCCTGTTTCCGGCAATCCACGTGGGGCGCGTGTGGGTCATCTATTGGCTGGCGCCGTACCCCAACCAGATGTCGATTTGGCCCAATTTCCGCAGCCCGCTGTTGTGGGACGTCTTCGCGGTGAGCACCTACGCCACGGTCTCGGCGCTGTTCTGGTACCTCGGCATGATCCCCGACCTGGCCACGCTTCGCGATCGGGCCAGGACCCGGCTGCGCAAGACGATCTATGGGGGGTTGGCCCTGGGGTGGCGCGGCTCGGCCCGGCAATGGCACCGGTACGAGCGCGCCTACCTGCTCTTGGCCGCGTTGGCCACGCCGCTGGTCTTGAGCGTCCACTCGGTGGTCAGCTTCGACTTCGCGACCTCGGTGATTCCCGGCTGGCACACGACGATCTTCCCGCCCTACTTCGTGGCCGGGGCCATCTTCAGCGGATTCGCGATGGTCGTCACCCTGATGGTGCCGGCGCGGGCGTTTTTCGGCCTGAGGGACCTGGTCACCCCGCGGCACCTGGAGAACATGTGCAAGATCATGCTCGCCACGGGCTGCATGGTGGGGTACGCCTACGCGGTCGAGTTCTTCGTCGCCTGGTACAGCGGCAGCGGCTATGAGCGATTCGCGTTTCTCAACCGGGCGTTCGGGCCGTACGCCTGGGCCTATTGGATCATGGTCTCGTGCAACGTGGTGGTTCCCCAGTTGTTCTGGTTCAAGAAGTGGCGCACCTCGCCGTGGCGCATGGTCCTGGTGTCCGTTCTGATCAACGTGGGGATGTGGTTCGAGCGGTTCGTGATCATCGTCAGCTCGCTGAGCCGCGATTATCTGCCGTCGAGCTGGGGCTACTTCACGCCGACCTGGGTGGACCTCGGGATGCTCGCGGGCAGCTTCGGGCTGTTTTTTACGCTGTTCCTCCTGTTCTGCCGCTATTTGCCGATGGTGGCGATGGCCGAGGTCAAGGCGGTGTTGCCCCACGAGGCGCAACGCGCCCGGCCCGCCCCGGAACATCCCGCAACCCAACGCGACATCGTCCCCGCATGAGGCCGTCGGACATGAGCCCGTACGAAGAACCCCGCGCGAGTCCGACGCCGGCGCCCCGCGTGGCCGGACTCTTGGCCGAGTTCGACGGCCCCGAGGCCCTCGTGGCCGCGGCGGCGAGGGTCCGCGACGCGGGCTACGGCCGCTTCGATGCCTACAGCCCGTACCCGATCCACGGGATCGAGCGGGCCATGGGCATCCGGCCGACGGTGCTTCCGTGGCTGGTCTTCGGGGCGGGACTGGCCGGCTGCGTCGCGGCCATTGCCATGCAGTGGTGGATGAATGCCAAGGACTACCCGCTGGTCATCAGCGGCAAGCCCCTGTTCAGCCTGCCGGCGAACATTCCCGTGGCATTCGAGCTGATCGTCTTGT
>JANLFZ010000132.1 GCA_024653385.1 Thermoguttaceae bacterium
CGAAATCGGCGCAAGACCTTGCGCACCGTCTCGATCTGATGGGGCAAGTGCTCGACCCCGGTAAGCCCTTCGAGGCAGAGCAACTGGTCGAAATCGCGCAGCAAATGGAGCTGGCGGTATGTCAGGTGCAGTCGCAACGCCTCGGGATCGCCGGTCGAGTCCCCATCGAAAGCCGCCGGCGCGCGAAACCGGATGGGAATGCCCCCCGGCGTGACGGTGGGCACAAGAGAATCGGTCGGCCCAAGGGCCTCCATGCGGATCGGTGCCTCGCTCAGGCGACTGCTCACGGTCTCCTCACATCCGTTCGCCGCTGGTACCATTCTATCGCCCGACGCGGCAGCCGCAATGCGGATCAGACCGGCCGACCGGCCGGGCCCTTGGGCCCTTGCCGACGACCCAAACCGGAGAAACTCCGGCACCGTGCCGCGGCGAGCTGCGCCGAGGGGCCAAGTCGGCCTAAGCGGGGCTGATCGGCGGCCCCCCCTGAGAACGGATCGTGGGGTTCCGCAACAGCTTGAAGGGCCACCCGATCGGCCGTATACTTACCGGTTTGCCAGACGCTAGAAACCGGTTTCTGGGAGTGCGGCGACTATGACGATGGACAAGAGCCTGAAGGTGCATCGCGGGCTGGTTCGCAGCCGCAGCGTGCTGACCCGGGCCGAACGGATCGAGCGACTCAAGGCTTCGGACCGCTGGAAAGAGGGGGACGACCCGCTCGGGTTGCCGAAGGTCCGGGTTTACAAGATCTCGATGAAGAAGAAAAAGAAGAAGAAGGAAGAAGAGGCGGCCGAGGAAGGCGCTGCCGCGGCGCCTGCCGCTCCCAAGAAGTCGTAAGGTGCATGTTCGATGCGGGTCCGCCTGGACTACGACCGAGACGGTCTCGAGGTGGATCTGCCCGATCGGCACGTGGTCAAGTGCCTCGGCTATCAACCGGCGGACCCCCTGCCCAACCCAGAAGGGGCAGTGGTCGAGGTGCTTGCGCATCCGCTGGGAACGCCCCCCCTGGCGGAATTGGCGAGTGGTCGGGCCAGCGCGTGCATCGCCATCTGCGATGTCACCCGGCCCGTGCCGAACCAAGTGCTCTTGCCGCCCATCCTCCATACTCTGGAGGATTCGGGTATTCCCCGAGAGAAGATCCTCATCCTCGTGGCGACGGGGCTCCACCGGCCGAACGAGGGCGACGAGTTGGTCGAGATGGTCGGCCGACCGATCGCCGAATCCTACCGCATCGAAAATCACGTCGGCCGAAAACTCTCGCAGCACGGTTATCTGGGCGAGAGTCCCCGGGGCGTGCCGATCTGGATCGACCGCCGCTACCTGGAGGCCGATCTGAAGATCGCCACCGGCCTGATCGAGCCGCATTTCATGGCGGGGTATTCGGGCGGGCGCAAGGTCATCTGCCCGGGCCTTGCGGCCTGGGACACCGTTCGCGTCTGGCACGGTCCGCGATTCCTCGAACATCCCAATGCGTGCGCGGGCGTGCTCCGCGACAATCCGGTCCACGAGGAGACCACCTGGATTGCCCGGCAAGCCGGCTGCGATTTCATCGTCAATGCCGTCGTGGACGAACACCGCCGCATCCTGCGCGTGGTGGCCGGCGACATGGAGCGGGCCTGGGCCGAGGGAGTCGACTACGTCGCCCGGCTCGTGACCGACTCGCTTCCGGAGCCGGTCGACGTGGTCATCACCTCCTCGGCCGGCTACCCCCTCGATACGACGTTCTATCAGTCGATCAAAGGGATGGTCGCCGCGCTGGACGTGGTGCGTCCGGGCGGGACGATCATTCTGGCCGCGGGGATGCGCGAGGGAATCGGCAGCCCGCCATTCCAGAAGCTGCTCGAACAGACCCCCTCGCTCGACGTTTTCATGCGGCGCATTGGCGACGCGGATTGCTCGGTCGTCGATCAGTGGCAGCTCGAAGAGCTGGCCAAGGTTCGGCGCAAGGCGCGGGTGATCGTCGTCACCGGCGGCCTGCCGCCGGAGACCGTTACCCGGCTGTTCGTCGAAAGCGCTCCCACGGTCGAGGCCGCAGTGGCCGGCTGCCTTGCGGAATATGGCCCCGGGGCGAAAATCGCCGTGCTTCCGAAGGGGCCGTACGTCATCGCCGTCTGCCGGAAAACTTGATTGGCGCGGGCTTTCGGGCGATGTAGACTCAGGATTGGTCGGGGGGGCAGGCGGCGGACTCCCGGGGCACAGCCCGCGACCACCCCAATCCTGGAGGACCGCGGATGAGCACGATCCATCAGATCTATTGGACGCTCGGTGTTCGAGCGGCCGCGAGGTCGGGGCACGACGCGCCGGCATCGACTTCTTCCATGCATCGCGTCGGGTCCGTGGATGGGGCCGATCTCGACGAGTATTGCCGGAAACTGGCCCCCTACGTCTACTATCAGCTCCCGCGCGACCTGTCCGATGCCGGGCGGCAGCGGCTTGACGCGGGCGCCGCGCCCCGCCGCCTGTTCCGGTTCTCGGCGCCTGACGGTCTCCAGGTGCTTGGCCAGGCGTGCTATTGTCCGGCCGGGGCGCGGGCCGGCGATGGCGACGCCTTTGCCCACGTGCTGGTCGAGCAAGAGACCGAAGGGCGGCCGCGCTGGCCCGTGCTCGACTGCCTGAAGCTCTGGGGGGCCTCGGGTTGGGTCGGCGGTTCGGCGGCCGCCTCCGGGGCGCCGAAGGCGATTCAGTCGCTGGGCGAACTGCTCGGCCAGAGCGAGCCGGCGATCGACGATCGCGTGTTCTGGAGTTTCCTACGCGAACCGCCGGAAGGGGCGTTTCACGATCCCGGGAACGTGCTTCCCGCGCGGTGGCGCGCCATGCCCGCCGGCGAACGCTGCCAGTGGTTCCTCGATGTGTTCTCGGCGTTCCTTTTGGCCGGCAGCGATCGGCAAGGGCCGATCTGCGTGGTGGCCGAGCCCAGCGTCGCGGCATTGCTGTTCTACGGCGTGGCGCGTCTCTTGCCCGAGGGACCCGTGCGCGACGGGGTAACCTTCTCGACGTTCGAGTCCGACGCCGCCGCCTCGGGCGCGGCCTTGGTGGGCACGTGGTTTTCGGACCCCGAGGGCACGGGCGCGTCGATCGACGCTTGCGAGGGCTGCGCCGCGACGATCAACACCTTGCGCCAGCCGCCCGAGGGTCAGCCCCGGCCGCGGACCGAGTACGCCACCGCGATGCTCCAACGATTGCTCGACAAGGGCTGGGACGAAGTCGATTGGCGCCTGGAGACGCTCGGGGCCGTCAAAGTGCGGAAGATCGAGCTGTTGGAGACCGTCGGCGGGATCGAACAGCTCGTCGAGAACGTGCTGGCGACCGGATCGTTCGCCAACCAGAACTGGCGCAAGTCCGAAGCGCTGACCAACAGTGTCCGGCATGTCCTGCTGCGGCACCTGGAGCGAGCGCGCGACGTCGCTGCCGCCCTGAAGCAGGTTGCCGGCGGTCCGGCCCACCTGTCGGTGCTCGATCTGGCGGCCGGGGCGCCGAAGGAGGCGGTGGCCCGGGCAGCCGTCGAGTTCCTTCTCCAGCGCGTTCCGGCCGAGAAGTTCGAGATTCTGCTGAAGCTTCCCAGCGTCGCCCCGGCCGACAAGCTGCAAGCCCTTGCCAGCTACATCCAGGCGCACGAGACCCTGCCGCCGGGTTGCGACGCCTTGTGGGCCGAGTGGGAAAAGGGGGCCAAGTCGGGCGATCCGGCGAAGATGGGGTTGTTGCCCCAGCTCTTGACCACCCTGAGCCCCGAGGCGCTGAAGAAACTGTTCAAGCGGCTGCCGACGCCGCGGGCGATCCAGGCGGTGTTCGGGTTGCTGCAACTGTGCAACGCCAAGGCCCTCAAGCCGGCCCAGATGACGCCCGTGGTCGAAGCACTGGACGACGACACCCTGACGACGCTGTTCCGCCAGCACGGCACGGGTTTCTTGGAGGAGTATCCGGGCGACGAGCCCGGCATGGGCCGCCGCCTGGTCGCGCTCCTGAAGACGCTGCCCCAGAATCCCGAGGAGTTCAAGGAGCGGCTCGAGTGGATACTGGCCGGTCAGCACCTCTTCGAAGAAGACCGCGATCAGCGCGTGGCGACCGCCTGGGCCAACTGCCGCCGGGCGATCAATGCGCTCGGCCGGCTCCAGGAGCCCGACAAGAACACCAGCGAGCAGACGCGCACGAACCTGTTGGTCACCACGGCCCGCGAAATGGCCATCGCCGCCGACGAGGCCATGGCCTCGACCGTGTTCGAGGGCGACAACCCGCACATCCGCAAACTCGAGTGCCTGCGCAAGATCGCCAACGAATTGCTGGGTAAACCGCTCCTGCCGCCCGGCCCCGTCGAGCACGAATTCCTCTGGACGAAAATCGCCCAGCAGCTCGAGACGCACCAATGGCCGGTCGAAGGCGGGCTGACCAAGGAGGCCATGAAGGCCGAGGCCTCGGGAAAGAAGGATGCCAAGAAAGAGCCCGGCAAGAAGGAGGCCAAGGAAGGCGCCAAGAAGCTCACCGGCCCCGAAGCGCGATCGCTGGCTTCGACGTCCGGTCCCCTGACCTACCTGATGGTCGCGCTGGTCGCGCTGTTGACCGTGGCCATCGTGGCGGCGTGCTTCTACTTCTTCTTCGCCAGCGGCACGGGAAAGGCGACGAAGAAGCGCCGCGGCAAACGCGAGGTGGTCGAGCCGCCCAAGGCCGCCGCTCCGCTGAAGACCGATGGCGACAAGGGGGCCAAGCCCAAGTCGACCTTGCGCGACTTGCGCGAGAAATGACCCGTGTCATGTCCGAGTCCGCCGATCCCCCGCTCTTGGCCCTTTCCGGCGTGACCAAACGCTTTGCCGGGGTGACGGCCTTGGACCGCGTCGATTTCGACCTGCGCCGCGGGGAGATTCACGCGTTGGTCGGCGAGAACGGGGCGGGCAAATCGACCCTCATCAAGGTCCTCGGCGGCATCCACATTCCCGAGGCGGGCACGATCCTCCTCGATGGCCGGCCGGCCGCGATCCGCTCCGTGGCCGACGCCCAACGCCACGGCATCCGCATCATCCACCAGGAGTTGTCGCTGGCCCCCAACCTGACCGTGGCCGAGAACATCTACCTCGGGCGCGAGCCGCACCGGCGCGGTTGGCTCTTGCGCCGGAAGATGGACGACGACGCCCGCGCGCTGGTCGCGTCGCTCGGGTTGGACGAGATCCGCCAGGTCGACGCGGTCGTCTCGCGCCTCAGCGTGGCGCACCAGCAATTGGTCGAGATCGCCCGGGCGCTGTCGGCCCAGGCGCGCATCCTCGTGCTCGACGAACCCACTTCGGCGCTTTCCGAGGCCGAGACCGAGGCCCTGTTCGCCACGTTGCGCCGGTTGCGGTCCCAGGGGGTGGGCATTCTCTACATCTCGCACCGCCTCGAGGAGATCCTGCGCCTGGCCGACCGGATCACCGTGCTGCGCGACGGCCGGTCGATCGGCACCCAGGACGCCGCCCACGTGGACCAGCGCGAGCTGGTCCGATGGATGGTCGGGCGCGACATCGTCGATCATTTCCACCGGCCGGCGGCCCGGCCGGGCGAGGTCGCCCTGGAAGTACGCGATTTGCGCGGGCCCCGCACCTTCGGCGTCAGTTTCGCCGTGCGCTATGGCGAGGTGTTGGGGCTGGCGGGGCTGGTCGGTTCGGGCCGCTCGGAGATCGTGCGGCTGCTGTTCGGCATCGACCCGATCGAGCGCGGCGAGGTGCTCGTCGACGGCCGCGCCGTGCGCATCCGCAACCCGCGAGACGCCCTGCGCGCGGGCATCGTGCTCGTGCCCGAAGACCGCAAACGCGAAGGACTGGTGATGATCCAGTCGGTGGCGTTCAACGTGGCCTTGCCCTGGGTCGAGCGATGGATCGCCGCGTGCCGGCCCGACGCGCGCAAGCGGCGGGCGATCGTGGACCGGGCGGCGCAGGGGTTCGGCATCCGCATGGCCGACGCCGAGCAGTGCATCGCGAGCCTGTCGGGCGGGAACCAGCAGAAGGCGCTGGTGGGCCGCTGGATGGAAGAACGCCCCAAGGTGCTGGTGCTCGACGAGCCCACGCGCGGCGTCGACGTCGGCGCCCGCGAGGAAATGTGCGCCATCATCGGCTCGCTGGTCGAGTCGGGGCTGGCCGTCGTGCTCGTCTCGTCCGACCTGTCGGAGGTGCTCGGGCTGGCCCATCGCGTGGCCCTGGTGCGCGACGGCCGGATCGTCGGCGTCGCCCCGGCCACGGAACTGACCCCCGAGCAAGTCATGCAGCAACTCACGTAGGAAGACCTCGCCCGTGAAACTCGCCAAGGAATTCGCCCCGCTGTTGCTCGCCGTCTTGGCCCTCGAAGTGGTCTTCCGCTTCGGGATTCCCTGGCTCCTCCGGCCCAACCCGGACTTCTGGACCCTCGATAACCAGATCGGCATCGCCCAGCAGATTTCGGTCAATGCGGTGATTGCCTTCGGTATCACCCTGACGATTCTCATCGGCGGGATCGACCTCTCGGTCGGCGCGGTGCTGGCCCTGGCCGGCACGACGACGGTGTACCTGCTCGGGCTGATGGATGTCGATCCGCGCGTGCCCGAGTGGCGACTCAAGTTCTCCTCCCTGGAACCCGACACCGTGGACGCCATGATGGCGGCGTTGCGCTTCGGCGCGCTGGGTGTCGCGGTACTGGCGGGGCTGGGCACGGCCGTGGGCTTCGGCGCGTTCAACGGCGTCTGTGCGGCCAAGACCCGCATGCCGGCCTTCATCATCACCCTGGGCACCATGAAGATCGCCCGCGGACTGGCCCACCGCTTCAACGAGGGCCGGCCGATCCGCATCCCCGAGTACCACACCGAGTTTCTGGCGCTGGGCAACGGCCGGCTGTTCGGCGTGGTGCCGTATTCCGTGCTGTTGATGCTGGCGATCTTCGCCGCCGCGGCGGTGTTGCTGCACCGCACGCGGTTCGGGCAGCACCTGTACGCGATGGGCGGCAACCGCGAGGCGGCCCGCTTCACCGGCATCCCCCTGGCCCGCAACGAGATCGCGGTATACGTGATCTGCGCGCTGTTGGCCGGCGTGGCGGGCCTGGTCAACGTCTCGCAGCTCTACTCGGCCGAGCCGGCCAGCGGCGAGGGCTTCGAGTTGGATGCCATTGCCGCCGCCGTGGTCGGCGGCACGAGCTTCACCGGCGGCATCGGCAAGATGGCCGGCACCTTGATCGGCGCGGTGATCATCGGCATCCTCAACAAGGGACTCAACCAGGCCGGAGTCCACTATTCGCTTCAGTACGTGGCCACCGGCGTGGTGATCCTCGCCGCCGTGTACCTCGACGTGCGCCGCCGCGCGTAGGCGGGGCGTTCACGGGGACTGTCCCCGGGAGCGGTTCCAGCAGGGCCTCACACCCAGCGCCACTCGTGCAGCCAGCGGTAGCTTTCGGGCAGGTTCGCCCACATCGCCTGGGTGAGCTGCTCGAAGCGCTCGGCCTCGGCCAGGTCGAATTGGCGGCGTTCGCGCACGGCGGCCGCGGCGTTTTTCACCTGGTCGACCGTGATCAGGCCGGGGATGGCCGCCGTCAGCACGTCGCAGGCCAGTACGTAGCGGAGGGCCATGCGGGCCCGCTGGTCGTCCTCGGCCTTGGTGGGCGAGTCGGGGCGCCCCTGCGACTGGAACATCGTGCCGCTGGCGAACGGCTTGATGCCGATCATGCCGACATCGTGCCGGCGCAACGCCTCGAACATGCTGCCGACCGGCTTCTCGCGGCTGCCGGCGCTGTACGGCGTGATGACCACTTCGAGGGCCGGGTACTTGGCCACGGCCTCGGCGATCCACGGGCGGTGGTGGGTCGAGACGCCGGTGAATCGGGCCTTGCCCGCCTTCTTGCCCCACTCCAAGGCCGCCACCACGTTCTCGATCTCCCGTGCCGTATTGAACGTGGTCTGCTCGCGGAGCGTAATCCGCCAGAGGTCCACGTAATCGAGCTTCGCCTGCCGAAGCCCTTCGTCCAGACCGCGCTTCAGTCGCTCGACCGACCCGACGATCTCCGGATCGCGTCCCAGAGTCCAGTCGAACCCGAAATAGATGTTCTCGCGTTTGGGGCCGAGGGCCTCGGCATAGACCAGCACCTCGCCCGACCAGCAGGCGTCGATGTAGTTGATGCCGTGGTCCAAGGCGGCGGCGATCACCTCGCCGCGGTTCTTGCGGAACTCCTCGGTGCCGTGCCCGAACGGAATGTTCTTCCAATGCCCCCCCATGCTCACCGCCGACAGCATCAGGTTCGTCCGCCCCAGGCGGCGGTACTCCATGTTTTCGTTGTAGCTGCGGGTCTTGCGGGGATCGGGCATGGCGCGGGCCGTGCCGGCCGACCCCAGCACGCCCGCGCCCGCGGCCAGGCCGGCTGCGGCCACCGTGGTCTTCTCGACAAACTCGCGCCGGGTCAAACGATCGGGAGTCATGGCGTCCACCTCGCTTGGGGCTTTCTTACGCAAAGGACTCAAGGTGCAATCCCGATGGAAATGCGGAGTCCACTAAGAAAATCGCGGTCTATGGCCTCCGCACTTCGTGCTCACCGCGTCGGGTTGGTCAACTGGTCGGCGTGCGGGGCGGCACGCACCAGGTTCGGCTTCACGTCGGCATCGACCGCGCCGGCAGCCCACCGCAACCCGCCCAGGGCGATCGTCTGGAAGAACGGGTTGGTCCACACGTCCTCGCGGTGCCCCAGCGAGGTGTAGAAAACCCGGCCCTTGCCGTGCATGCGGGCCCAGGTGCAGGGGTAGTTCGGGCGGTGGTAACACGGGCCTTTCATGTACGCCGTCTCTTGCACAAGGATCACGTGCAGGTCCTTGGCGAAGTTCTTCAAGGCGTACCACTCGTCGGTGAACGACAGGCCCTCGGCGCAGCCGAGGTTGCCCACGCCCGGGAAGTGCGCCGCGATGACCAGCGAAGCCTCTTGCTGGTCGCCGTGGCTGACGAACTCGCCCCCGAGCATGGCCACGTAGGGATCCAGATCGGTCTGGGTTTCGTCCCGTGGGCCCTTCGAGTGAAACGTGTCGGCGGCCGAATGGAAACCCACGAACCCCTTGCCCGCCGCGACCGCGTCGAGCAATCGCTGCTTGCCCGCGGCCGTCATCGGCGGGCACTTGTCGAGACTCGGCTGCGTCTGATCGCCGCACGAATAGAACACGATCGCGTCGAAACGGTCCAGATCGCCATCGAAGATGCTGCCGTCCTTGGTACACTCGACCTCGAAACCGAAACGCCTCGCCAGCTCGGTGAGGACTTGCTCCGAATGACTCGGCTTCTCGCCCTGGCGGCGAACCACCGAGTGTTCGAACCCGACGCTTCGGGTGTAATACAAGAGCCGATGCGTCTTGGGGGCGGCAAGCGCGGTCCGGCCAAACGGGACAACGCCCATGCCAAGAACCGCCGCCGATGCGGCGCACAGGAATTCGCGGCGTCTCATCGCAAAGCCTCCGTCAGACCAGGCACCCGCTACCGACAGCCGCCATTGTGGACGGGCCACCCGGCCGCGTCAACGGTTGCCGTGCGTTCGTCGAACCACCAATCGCGGACGGCGCCCCAGCCTGGTCGGTGGAAGAACCCTACCCAAGAGGTCTCGCCTTGTCGCCCAAGAGCCCCGAAAGCCAACGGCACCAAGCGGTCGGCCGTCTTGACCGACGGCAGGGCATTGGCTACGCTTTTTTTGGTGCCGCGTGGTCCTTACCAAGGCCCACCACGCCCTTTCGGAGGGTACGCGAACGGTTAGCAGCCTGACTCGAAATCAGGTGCCGGTTTGACCGGTTGAGGGTTCGAATCCCTTGCCCTCCGCCTTGAAATCTCGCAAGACGTTGCACGTCTTCCCACTGTTTCGCATAAGCCCTTGCATTGTAAGGGCTTATGTCGTTTCTTGCGAACGAAGACGGAGAAACGGCGGAGAAATGGGGTTGGGCCTCATTTTGGCGACGGAAAATCAGACCCGACCCCCATTTCTGCCCATTTGTTCGTTCACAAGCCGTTAGGCCAAGTCGCGATCCTCGAACAGGATCAAGGCCAGCAGCATGGCCACGCCGCTGTAGAGGAGGCAGTAGACTGCGGCCACGCCGATATAGCTCCACGGCACCATCTGATCGGCCGAGATGGCGGTTTCCATGCTGAAGTGGTCGAGCACCGGCAGGACAGCCGCCAGGAGCCGGCCGACGAATTGCACGGGCTCGAACTCCCCAACCGACGAGTTGATCAGCCTCGGTATCAGGTGCCCTAGCATGTAGATCGACAAGCAGATGATCAGGTTGGGGAGCATCGGCAACCGGGTCGAGATGGCCACGCTCATCGCGGCCATGATCGCCGCGGCCATGAACCCCAAGGCCAATCCGGGGGCAATATGCTCGATCTCGCGGGCGCAGTCGGCGGCCGTTGGCTCGGGATGCGACGTCTCGCGCGCGTCGTAATGCACCTTGTACGACACCGTCGACAGGAACACGGCGCCAAGCACGATGAACAGCACGGCGACGGTCCAGAGGATGCCCAGCAGCTTGCCGACGATCAACTGGCGGCGTCCCACCGGCTTCGACAAAAGCGTCAAGGCCGTGCGCCCCTCGATCTCTTCGGAAATCGAGATGCTGGCCGTCCACAGGGCCAGGATGATCGCCAACACCTTGATGATCGTCAGCCCGTCCATCTTCAACACCTTGACGTCTTCGCCGAGGGTGTTGTACGAGACGAAGGGCATCAGCAACAGCACGAACACGCCAATGGCGACGATCACGTAGAAGACCGGCTGGGCCATCGCCTCCTTCGAGGTCGTGCGCATGATCGCTGCGACCTTGGGCGCCAGCCGTCGCAGCACCAGGGCCAGTAGCCATAACGACATCAGCGCCACGACCACGCCAACCGCCACGGTCCAAAGCGGCTCCACCCAGTTAGGGAATCGAATCGCCCCCAAAACAACAACACTGCCGGCTGCCATAACGCCTTCCGATCACCAGTCGAAGTTGCGCCGGGCGGTCAGTGCGCGCACACCACCGCCATGTGGTTGCTACGTGGGGGACGCGAGAATGGTTCGGCGCCCCTGCCCGGGCGCGGCCGGGTCGACGGGCAGCGTGCTAGAAGCGGATCTCAAATCCGCGAAGCCCCTCTATCGAGGGAGATGTCGTTTGTTCCATCACGTGGATATATCGCCCCATGGCCTCGGAAATCGCGGCAAGAAACCGATCTAGTTCCGCCGGTTCGCCTTCGGCGACGAGTTCGACACGCCCATCTCGAAGGTTTCGGACATAACCCGCCACCGCGAAACCTGTCGCGATACTCCGCGCGGTGTACCTGAACCCAACCCCTTGGACTAGCCCTCGATACAGAACAGTTCGCCGTTCCATACGGTCTCCCCCTCGTCTTGGCCACACGATAGACCAAAGCGATTGTACCCGCGCCGTTGCGATCCGTTGAGTCCCCCGCCACGCCCGGGCCCGCGAAGCGGCTTTCGCGCGGTAGAACTCGGTCTATAATAGGGAGATGGAAACTGGAGGGCCTCCTCCGACGTCCTCTTCTTCGGGGTTCCCGTCGCGCGCCACCCTCCGTCGGAGTCCACGATGGCTACCGGAACAGCCCCTACGCCTTCGTCCCCCATCCCGCCACCCGCACGGTTGGCCGAATGCGAGCGGCTGATTGACCAGCGGCTGGAAGACACGAGGCGTCGGGTCAAAGCGTCCGATGTTCTCCTTGCCCTGACCACGGTGGCGGTCGGTGCGTTGGCCTATCTCTTGGTGGCCGCGGTGCTCGATCACTGGGCCGTGCGCGCGGCTTTATGGCTCGATGCCCTGCTGTTGCCCGAGGGGACCAGCGGGCTGGCTCGGTTGCTGGTTGGCTCGGGGCTGTTTGCCGAGCCTGCCCCATTGGGTTCCGGCGGATTCGACGCCTTGGGTCGGGCATTGATGTGGCTGGGGTTGGTGGCGGGGGGGGTGGCGTGGTTCGTTCGCCGCGTGTTGCCGCTGTTGGTGTATCGCATCAACCCGATTTACGCGGCCTACACCATCGAACAAGCCCGGCCCACGTTCAAGAACAGCTTGATCAACCTGCTCTTTCTGCGACGCCAGAAGGACGAGGTCGACCGCGACGAGATCGCCCGGCGCGTTTACGAGGGTCTGGAATACCGCACCGCGGTCGACCTGGCCCAGGTTCCGCCCGAGGTCGCGGTGGATCGTTCGAGAATCATCCATTGGGGTTACGTGCTGGTCGTGCTCGTGGCCCTGTTCTGCCTGTACCTGGTCCTGTCTCCCAAGAGCCTTCTCGCGTCGGTGGGGCGAGTCGTCTGGCCTTGGGCCGACATCGACGCCCCGACCCGGGTGACGATCCGTCAAGTCGATCCCGGCGACACCACGGCCTATCAAGGCGATACGGTGATCGTGTCGGCCGACATCCGCGGTCTGGCCCCCGACGAGCCCGCGGCGTTGTACTTCACGACCGCCGACCGCCAGACCGTGAACGAGGCGATTCCCATGTCGCCGGCCGGCGGTTACCGATACCAGTGCGAACTGCCGCCCGGCAAGTCCGGGCTGCGGCAAAGCCTCGAGTATTTTCTGTCGGCGGGCGACTACCGGACACGCACCTTTTCCGTCGAGGTGCAAGTCCCCTTGGCCATCGTGGTCGAGCGGGTCGAGTACGACTACCCGGCGTATATCGGTAAACCGAAAGAGATTGTCGAGGGTCGGGGCGACCTCAAGGCGATCGAGGGGACCGAGGTGACGATCCACGCGGGCGCGAACCAGCCGATCGACCGGGCCTCGATCGAGTTGGACTGCGACCCGCGCCAGGCGCGGCGCATGACGGCGAGCGGGCAAAGCGCCCGGGCGAGTCTCGTCTTGCGCATGAGCGCCCAAGACCCGACCCAGCCGGAACACACCTCGTACCAACTCCGCTTCGTCGATCCCAAGGGGCGCGAGAACCGGCGACCCGTCCAGCATCGCATCGAGGTGATTCCCGACCTGCGCCCGGAGGTGCGGCTGGTCGATCCGCCGGCCGACGAAGTCCGCCTGCCGCGCAACGGCCGCCTCGATTTGAAGGTCCACGCCGAGGATCCCGATTTTGGACTGCGCAAAGTGAGCATCCGCGCCCAGCGCGAGGGGAAGAGCCTTGCCGTGCCGGCGCTATTGGACAAGCCGAAGCCCGAAAAGGCGCACCAAGGCCCGTTCGAGGGCACCTGCCGCATCGAGCCGGCTGCCTTGGGCCTCCAGGTGGGCGACAAGGTGGTGTACTGGGCCGAGGCCCTCGACAACAAGGAGAACGCCGCAGGTCCTGCCCCCAACCGCGCCGAGACCGAGAAGCGATGGATTACGATCGTTGCTGAACAGGAGCAGAAGCCGCAGCCCAAGGACGCCCCAGGCCAGCCAGGCCAGAAACCCGACCAGCCCCAGGGCAATCCGGGCCAAGAGGGCATGGGCAAGCCGCAGCCCGGCGATCGGGGCCAGGCGCCCAACGAGCAGCAGGGCCCGGGCGGCCAGGCGCCGCCCCAAGAGCAACAGGCCAAGCCCGAGCGGCCCAAGGATGCAGACGGCCAGCCCGGCGAGGCCAAGCCCGATGGCGACCAGAAGCAAGAGGGGAAGCCCGACAAGACGGGAGCGTCTGGGGCTGGCGCCGAGTCGAAGCCGAACCAGGCCAAGCCCGACGCGTCGGAGAACGGCCAACCCGGCGAGTCCAAGGGCGGCCAGGGCGACTCCTCGAAGCAAGAGCCCGGCGGCGCGTCCGAGAAACCCCAAGAGCCGGTCAAC
>JANLFZ010000133.1 GCA_024653385.1 Thermoguttaceae bacterium
CACGCGGTCCGCCCCGGCCGCAAGTTGCGCACTACCCGCCCAGCGAGTCCCATGGCGCCAGGCGGCCAAGCGCGGGCGAGTGACTGCCTCCCACGCATTCTCCGCCATCCCTGCCCGCCGAGACTCCACGCGTCCGCTTGGTTGCCACCTCCGACGTAACCGTTCACAGGCTGGAGAAGGGTTCGCCCGGGGTGTACGCCGACGCGCTGTACACCCACCTTGCCCCGCCGCATCAGCTACCTTAGATTATGGAACGGTTCGGCCCGCCCGACCGGTCCAGGCCGTCGGGGGAGCGGGCGTTTGCGTTGAGGCCGCGTATCGGCGTGCCAAGCGGTCGGTCCCTGCGGGCCAAGAGGCCCTTTGCATCCGAGGAACCCAGGCTGGGAGAAACACGTATCGTCCGTACCGATCTAGCCTTTCAGAAGTGCATCTCGCCTTCCTGTGGTGCGACGTGCGGCGTCGAGGAGATTCGCGTCGCGTGTCCGAAGTGCGGCCAGTTGCTCGACGTGGCGTACGCTTGGGACCGGCTCGCGATGCCACGAGCGCTCCGCGACTTCGAGGCCAAGTGGGCCGACCGCGCCAACCCATACTCGTTTAGTGGGGTCTGGCGATTCCGCGAGTTGCTGCCGTTCGCTCCGACCGAGCAATGCGTCACGGTGGGCGAAGGCCAGACCCTACTCCAGCCCTCGGAGGGGGTTGCCAAGTATGTCGGTCTCCGGCCGGGCCGGCTGTATCTGCAATACGAGGGGATGAACCCTTCGGGCAGTTTCAAGGACAACGGCATGTCGGCCGCCTTCACGCACGCGCGCATGACCGGCGCGACCCGGGCGGCCTGCGCCTCGACCGGCAACACTAGCGCCTCGCTGGCCCTGTATTGCTCGGTCACCCGGCTGATGAAGGCCGTGATCTTCGTCGGCTCGGGCAAGATCGCCTACGGCAAGCTCTCGCAGGCCCTCGATTACGGGGCACTGACGGTGCAGATTGCCGGCGACTTCGACGACGCCATGGCTCGGGTCCAAGAAGTCAGCCGCCAGTTGGGCATTTACCTGGTCAACAGCGTCAATCCCTTCCGGCTGGAAGGGCAGAAGACGATCATGTACCGGGTGCTCGAAGGGCTGCGATGGGAAGTGCCCGACTGGATCGTGGTCCCCGGCGGCAACTTGGGCAATTCCAGCGCGTTCGGCAAGGCGTTCGGCGAGTTGCGCGACCTGGGGCTCATTTCCCGCGTGCCGCGCCTGGCCGTGATCAACGCGGCGGGGGCCAACACGCTCTATCGTCTCGTCGAGCAGGAGGGCCTCCGCTGGAACGGCGGGGCGCCCAGCGAGTCGCTCATCCGCAAGTTCTACGACGACATGAACGCGCAAAAACGCCGCGCCAAGACGATCGCCAGCGCGATCGAGATCAATCGGCCCGTGAACCTCCAAAAGTGCCTCCGGGCCCTGGAGGTCTGCAACGGCGTGGTGCGCGAGGTGCCCGACCAAGACATCCTCGACGCCAAGGCCCAGGTCGGAGCCGGCGGACTGGGGTGCGAGCCGGCCAGCGCCGCCAGCGTGGCCGGGGCCAAACTCCTGGTCTCCGAAGGCGTCATCGGGCGCGATGAACGCGTGGTCTGCGTGCTGACCGGCCACCAGCTCAAGGACCCCGATGCCACGGTCGCCTACCACACCACCGACCAGGAGCTGTTCAACAAGGTCCTCGGCAGTCGCGGCGTGCGCCGCGCCGCCTTCGCCAACCGCGCCGTGGCCGTTTCGAACGACCTCGACGAGATCATCAAGGCGATCCACCTGTACGGCTAGTGAAGACCGCCGGGCCCAACGGACGATCGAACCCCAACCCCCCGGAAGGAAGTCGCGCCCATGCGGGTGACGCGCGTCGACATCGAGAACTTCAAGCAGTTCGAGCGAGTCCGCGTGGACCTGACGCCCCTCAATTGCCTGGTGGGCGCGAACAATTCGGGAAAGACGTCTCTGTTGCAGGCGTTGGCCCTGTTCGACTTCTGCGTGCATCATTGTCTGGCCCGGAAAGACGGGCTGTTCGAGATCCGCCGTCGCACGATTTCCCCCGATGAGTTCTACGTGCTGCCGGTCTCCAATCCCACGGATCTCTGGACCGACCGGAAGACCCAGTCTGGGGGAAAGCAGAAAGTCATCGCGATTCGAGCCACGTTCGAGCAGGGACCGACCGTAACGGCCACGCTGAAGCTGGACTACAATCGGTTCGGGGTCGGCATCGAGAGCACGGATAACTCCCAGGAATGGCTTGCGCGTCTGGCGGATCACCGCATCGCCTACCTCCCGGTCTTCTCGGTGTTCCTTGCGCAGGAGGAACGAAGAACCAAGGCGGTGCTCGACGATGAACTCGCTCGCGGTCGTGTTCACAACGTCATCCGCAATCTGATCCTCGACTTGAAACTCGAGAACAGACACGATCAATTGCTGGAGGTGTTGCGGCGGGCTTTCCCCACGCTGAAGAACATGAACATCGAGTTCGACGAAGTGTCCGACCGCTACATTTCGGTGACCTACGAGGAACAGGGCCGAGCCAGGGACTTCGATGTTCTCTCGGCGGGAAGCGGGTTCCAGCAGTTCGTCTACTTGTTCGGGTTCATTCATCTTCGGGAACCCCATGTGATCCTCCTCGATGAACCGGATACGCATCTTCACGGCACCCTCCAGCGCGCCCTGTTGCTCGAGCTGAACCACCTGGTGGAAGAGGGCAAACAAGTCCTCTTGGCGACTCACTCCCGCGACCTCATCCGCGAGGTCAGCCCCGAAAACGTGCTTTCGCTGGAACAAGGGGCGACTCGGCGTCTTCAGGTGGCCTTCGACGTCTACGACGCCTTGGCTCGTCTGGGCTCGTTGGATCCCACGCAACTGCCTGTTGTCCAAGCCTACCGCCGAGTCCTCATCGTGGAGGACGAAACGGATCGGGACCTGCTTTTCGTTTTCTGCGGGAAGTGTCTCGGATCGGCGGTTTGGCAGGAAGTCACCCGGCGGCTCTCGATCTGCTTTGCCAAGGGAAACCCATACAAGCAGCCCATCGAGCGATTGCGCGAGCAGCTCCAACAGATCATTGCCTTGCAAGGTCGGACGCTGGAGGCGTTTGTCGTCGCCGACCGCGATTATTACCCCGACCTCGATCAACTTCGCGGGCAGCTTCCGCGCGACCATGTGCGGTGGCATATCTGGTCGCGCGCGGAAATCGAAAACTACCTGCTATGCCCCCAGGCCATCCAGCGGTTGATCCGCGGCACGGCGCGCCAACGCGTCCTCGACGAAGGGGCGTTCCGCGCCGAGTACCACCGGCTTCTGGAGGCCTCGCTGGATTCGGCCAACGACCATCTCGTCGAGGCGTTTACGGAGTATCGCAAGCGACTCGACGAACGATGGGATGCCGCCACGATGTCGCGCAAGGCCCGCGAGTTCCTTCGCGCGCACTGGGAGCAAGAGAAGGATGCCCTCGTCGACGCCAAAGGCGTCGTGCTCCCGGGGGTGAAGCGCTGGCTCCAAGAGCAGGGATACGGCCAATTCTCGAACAAGGCACTGGCCGAAGCCCTTCGGCCGTCGGAACTCCCCGCCGAAGTCCATGAGCTGGCGCGGAGCCTGGCACGGTTCGCCGGGGTGCGACTGCCGGAAGATGAAAATGTTGATTCAGAAAAGGTAACGAGATGACTCCACTTCGCATCGCGATCCACGGGGCTGCCGGACGCATGGGTCAGCGCCTGGTGGCCCTGGCCAAGGCCGATCCGACCCTCTCGGTCGTCGCCGCGCTGGAGTCGCCCGGCCATCCCCGGCTCGGGCAAGACGTGGGCACGCTGGCCGGCGCCGGACCGCTGGGCGTCCCGCTCTCGGCCGAGCTGAACACCGAAGTCGACGCGGTGATCGATTTCTCCGTACCCCGGGCCGTCGATGCGATCGTCCGCACCTGCGTGCTCAAGCGGACCGCCCTGGTCGTCGCGACGACCGGGTTGGCCGACGACCAGGCGTCCCGGCTCCGCGAGGCGGCGGCAAGCATTCCCCTGCTCTGGTCGCCCAACATGAGCCTCGCGGTCAATCTGACCATGAAACTGGCCGAAGTCGCCGCACGGGCCCTGCGCGACAAGGACGCCGATGTCGAGATCCTCGAACGACACCATCGCTTCAAGGAGGACTCGCCCAGCGGCACGGCCCTGAAGTTCGGCCAGATCATCGCCGGCGTGATGGGCCAAACCGTTCATCGCCACGGGCGCGAGGGCCGGCCGGGCCCACGACCCCACCACGAGATCGGGTACCACGCCATCCGCGTGGGCGACAACCCGGGCGAGCACACCATCGTCTTCGGCATGTTGGGCGAGACCATCGAAGTAGTGGTTCGGGCCACCAACCGCGACTGCTACGCCGCCGGCGCCCTGGCCGCCGCCAGGTTCCTCGCGGACAAGCCGCCCGGCCTGTACACCATGGCCGACGTCCTGGGACTCTAGGGCGGGGCGGATTTTCTTGTCAGGTGGGGGGCGATAGGGTTTAATTCGATGTCGGCACTTCGGGTTCGCACCACTTTGGCTGCTTGGACGAAACGTTGGCAATGACTACCGGAACCACCCCACGCACGATGCTCGACAAGATCTGGGACGACCACGTCGTCCACAGCGAACCCGGCAAACAGACGATCCTCTACATCGATCTGCACCTGGTTCACGAGGTTACGAGCCCCCAGGCGTTCGAGGGGTTGCGCCTCTCCGGGCGGAAGGTTCGCCGCCCCGAGCGGACCGTGGCCACGGTCGACCACAACGTGCCGACCACCGACCGGCGCCTGCCGATTACCGACGCGATCTCGAGACAGCAGATCGACACGTTGCGGAACAACTGCCGCGAGTTCGGCATCCGTTTGTACGACCTCGACGACCCCCGTCAGGGAATCGTCCATGTGATCGGGCCGGAGCTTGGCTTGACGCAGCCCGGCATGACGATCGTCTGCGGCGACAGCCACACGGCCACGCACGGGGCGTTCGGCGCGCTGGCCTTCGGCATCGGCACCAGCGAGGTCGAACACGTGCTGGCCACCCAGACGCTCTTGCAGCACAAGCCCAAGACCCTGGAGATCCGCATCGACGGGCGCTTGCCGGAAGGCGTGACCGCCAAGGACCTGATCCTCTACGTCATTGGCCGCATCTCGACCCAGGGCGGGGCAGGCTACTGCGTCGAATACACCGGCCAGGCCATCCGCGCCATGAGCATGGAAGAGCGGATGACCGTCTGCAACATGTCGATCGAGGCGGGAGCCCGGGCCGGCATGATCGCCCCCGACGAGACGACCTACCAGTACTTGCGCGGACGGCCTTTCGCCCCAGCCGACTTCGACGGCGCGGTGGCTCGCTGGAAGAAGCTCCCGACCGACCCGGGCGCTCGCTACGACCGCGTCGAGGTGTTCGAGGCCGGCGCGATCGAGCCGCAGGTGACCTGGGGTACGAACCCGGCCCAGGTGGTCGGCATTTCGGGATGCGTTCCCCACCCGTCCGACTTCGCCGACGAAACGTCGCGTCGCGCCTGCGCCGCGGCGCTGGCGTACATGGGGCTCGAGCCGGGCACCCCGATGACCTCGCTTCGCGTGGACCGCGTGTTCATCGGCTCGTGTACGAACGGCCGGATCGAGGACCTGCGGGCCGCGGCCGCCGTGGTCCGGGGCCGCCGCGTGGCCGACCGCGTGGCGGCGATGGTCGTTCCCGGCAGCGGCGAAGTCAAACGCCAGGCCGAGGCCGAGGGCCTCGACCGCATCTTCCGCGAGGCCGGCTTCGAGTGGCGCGAAGCGGGATGCAGCATGTGCCTGGCAATGAATCCCGACAAGCTCGAACCAGGCGAGCGGTGCGCCTCGACCAGCAACCGCAATTTCGAGGGACGCCAAGGCAAGGGTGGCCGGACCCACCTCGTTTCGCCGGCCATGGCTGCCGCCGCGGCCGTGGCCGGACACTTCGTCGATGTGCGCCAACTCGGGTCGCGCGCGGGCGCATGACCCTCGGCCTGCCCGCGACGACGTACCGCTTGCACGGCGTGCCTCCAGGACCGACAACGGACGACCAACCCATGAAGCCTCTCATCCGACACACGGGCCTCGTCGCGGCGATGGACCGCTCCGACGTCGATACCGACCAGATCATCCCCAAGCAATTCCTCAAGCGGATCGAGCGAACCGGCTTTGGGCGATACCTATTCTTCGATTGGCGGTACCGGCCCGACGGGTCGGACAACCCCGACTTCGAGCTGAACCGGCCCGAGTTCGCCGGGGCGACCATCCTCTTGGCGCGCCGCAACTTCGGGTGCGGTTCGAGCCGCGAGCACGCGCCGTGGGCCCTTTGCGACTATGGTTTTCGCGTGCTGATCGCGCCGAGCTTTGCCGATATTTTCTACAACAACTGCTTTCAGAACGGAATGCTTCCCATCCGCCTCGACGAGGGCATCGTCGACGAGTTGTTCGCCCGCACGGCCCAACGGCCCGGCTACCGCCTGACCGTGGATCTCCAGGCGAAGACGATCGCCGACGACCACGGGCTGGTCGTCCCGTTCGAGATCGACGACTTTCGCCGCCACTGCCTCTTGAACGGGCTCGACGCGATCGGGTTGACCCTGGCCCACGAGGCGAAAATCGCCGCCTACGAACGCGCTCGCGGGATCGGCGCGTAGGGGGCGCGGACGTTCCCGAGTGACCGTTCCCAGGCGGGGGACTGGGTCGTTTTTTCGCCCTTGACGGGCCGAACAACGTGCCTGTCCCCTTCACGTCCAAAGGGGACGGTTCCCGTGAACGTTAGGGAGGCTAGCGCGCAACCGATGCAAACCCCGTTTTCCGGCAAACCGCCCGACACCGCCGAGCCGGCCCGGGACCGGGACCACGGCCCCGGATCGCGCGTCGCTCGGGCCGGGCGATGGTCCCGGCGACTTCTATGCGTCGCGGCCTGCGCGGCCGGTCTGTCGGTCACGGCCCTCTTGGCGGTGGCGCCGGGGCGCGCCCACCGGGCGGTGCCCGATCTGTCGGCCTTCGACGACGCCTTGCCGCGCGCGGTCCCCGGCGAGTTCGAGCCCCAACAAGCCATGCTCTTGGCCTGGCCGCGCGCCGTCGGCCTGCCGGCTGCCTCAAGCGCCGGCGACCCGTTCCGCAGTCTCGATCGCCTGTACTGCGACATCGCGGCGGCGTTGTGGCGGACCGTGCCTCTGGTCATCCTCGTGGAGGACGCACCGACCGAAGCGCACGTTCAGCGGCTCCTGGCCGAGTCGGGGGTTCCGGCCCGCCGGGTCCGCTTGCTTCGCGTGCGCCTCGAGTCCCTGTGGGTCCGCGACTTCGGACCCTTGGCGACCCGCGGGCCCGACGGATCCTGCACGCTCGTCGACGCCGAGTACGTCGATGGACCGGTCGGCATCTACCCGCACGAAGACCGGCTGCCCGCGCGCCTCGGCGAACTGCTCCAAGTCCGCACCCTGCGCGCTCCGATCACGCTGCCTCACGGCAATCTGCTGTGCAATGGGCGTGGACTGTGCCTGGCCACGCGGCAAGTGCTCGACGAGAACCGGGGGCGCGGGTACGACGCGCCGGCCGTCGAATCGGTGCTCCAGCGGTGCTACGGCGCCCAACAAGTCGTGTTTCTCGACGCGATGGAAGGCGAGCCCACCGGGCACGTGGACATGTTCGCCACGTTCCCGTCGCACGCCACGGTGGTGATCGGTCAGTACGATCCAAAAGACGATCCGGTCAATGCCGCCATTCTCGACCGCAACGCCCGGCGTCTCGCCTCCGTCGAGGTCGCGGGGCAGCCGCTGAAGATTGTGCGGATCCCCATGCCTCGCCGCGTGGCCGCACCCCAGGGAACCGAGTGGTGGCCCACGTTCACCAACGTGGTCTACGGCAACGGGGTGTTGCTCGTGCCCGCCTTCCCAGGATGGGACGACGCGAGTCACAGCCAGGCCATGGAGGTCTACCGGCGCGAGTTGCCCGGCTGGAACCTCGTGCCCGTCAACGCGGTCCCGGCACTGCGCTGGGGTGGCGGGCTGCACTGCCTCGCACTGAACCTCGCGTGCGTCGGCAAACCGACTGGAACGCCAGACGGCCAAGAGGCGAACGATGGCGCGATGCGCGATTGATCGAGAGACTTCGGGCCCCACGCGTCTTGGTCGCCTGGCGCGGATCGGCGCCACGCTCGCGCTGGCGATCGTGGCCGTCGTCGCCGGCGGACTCGTCCTCGAAACATGCCGCGCCCGCCGGCAACGCGACGCCATCGACGCGGTTTGGGCGCTGGGGGGATACGCCGAGCGGCGGGACGACCGGCAGGAGGAGCGGGCGTCCCCCTTGCGGTGCCTGCGGCGGCTGCTGGGCGACGACTTCCGGAACCCCGTCGTCCTCGTCCGGCTCGCCCGCACCCGGGCTTCCGACGACGACCTGATCGCGATCGGCGGGCTGACGCACCTGCGCATGCTCGATCTTGGCGATACGCGCGTGACCGACGAAGGACTCCGCCACCTCGCCGGCCTGGAGCATCTCGAAGTGCTCGTGCTGAGCGGCACCGCGATCACCGACCGCGGTCTAGCGCACCTCGCCGGGATGAGCCGGCTCAAGGTCCTTTGTCTCGAAGAGACCCGCATCGGCGACGAGGGACTCGCGCAACTGAAGCGGTTTCCGCGGCTCGGCTGGCTCAATCTCAGCGGAGCGCGGGTAACCGGCGCGGGGTTGCGCCACCTGTGGGATTGCCCGGCGCTGGAGGTGCTCATTCTCGATCCCTGGCCGGCAGGTGACGAAGCGGTGCTGGGCCGTCACGGCGCTGCGGCGCATGTGGAGATCTACGACGGGACCCGCCGCCGGCCCTCGTTCCACGCCTTCCACGAGAAGCGGTTCGCCGGTTGAACGCCGGGGGCTGGAACCCGGAACGTCCAGCGGCTACGCTTTGGTTGACCCGACGAATCGTCGCGCAAGTCCACTTCAATCATCCCGGAGGCTCGCCATGTCTCGCATCGCCCGTCGTGACTTGTTCAAGAGCACCCTGACCGCCGCCGGTGCGGTGGCGGCCGCGACGTTGGTTCCCCGCCACGTGTTGGGCGGTCCGCGGCAAATCCCGCCCAGCGAGAAGATGAACATCGCCGGGGTGGGCGTGGGCGGCATGGGCGCGGCAAACCTCGCCCAACTCGAATCCGAAAACATCGTCGCCCTGTGCGATGTCGACTTGGACTACGCCGCGCACACCATCAAGAAGTACCCCAAGGCCAAGGTCTACGTCGATTTCCGCGAGATGCTCGACCGGCAAAAGGACATCGACGGCGTGGTGGTCGCCACGCCCGACCACACCCATGCCGTGGTCTCTGCCGCGGCCATGCGGTCAGGCAAGCACGTCTACTGCCAGAAGCCCCTGACGCATGACGTCTACGAGGCGCGCATGCTGGCCAAGATCGCCAACGAGACGAAGGTCGCCACCCAGATGGGCATTCAGGGGCATTCGATGGAGGGCATCCGGCTGATCACCGAGTGGGTCGCGGCAGGCGTGATCGGCCAGGTCCGCGAGGTCGATGCCTGGTGCAGCCTGACGTACTATCCGTGGGGCCACGCGGGCTGGAGTTCCTCCTGGTCCGAACGGCCCAAGGAGACCCCGCCGGTGCCGCCCAAGCTCCAATGGGATCTGTGGATCGGCCCTGCGCCGATGCGCCCGTACCATCGGGCGTACCACCCGCTAACGTGGCGCTGCTGGTGGGACTTCGGCTGCGGGATGATGGGGGACCGGGGAGCCCACACGCTCGACCCCGTGGTCACCGCCTTGAAACTCGGTCCGCCCACGTCGGTCGATGCCACGAGCTGCGGGAACACGGCCGAGGTCCATCCGCTGTCGGCCATCGTGACCTTCCAGTTCCCGGCCCGCGAGGGTTTCCCACCCCTGAAACTCACCTGGTACGAGGGCACGCGCCCGCCACGGCCCGCGGAGCTGGAAGACGGCCGGCAATGGCCCGCCGAGGGCGGCGTGCTGATCAAGGGCACGCAGGGCATCATCATGGCCGGCGTTTACGGCGACAGCCCGAGAATCATCCCCGAAAGCAAAATGCGCGAGGCCAAGCTGCCCGAAAAGACGATTCCCCGGGTCAAAGGCTCGCACGAGATGGACTGGGTCCGCGCGTGCAAGACCGGCCAGCCGGCCGGCGCCGACTTTGCCTACGCGGGCCCGCTGACCGAGACGTGTCTGTTGGGCAATATCGCCAAGCGCGTCGATGCCCGGATCGAGTGGGACTCGGCAAACCTCAAGATCACGAACCTGCCCGACGCCAACAAGCACGTGCGCACCGAGTACCGCAAGGGCTGGGAACTCTGATTGAGGTGGAACTCCTTCGGGGGGGTCAGGTGGTTCGCGGCCTTGGCGATCCGTCCAGAAGCCGCTATACTTGACTGGCCTGCTTGCCGACGGAGGTCCCACTGGGGAATAGTGTAACGGCAGCACAACTGACTCTGGATCAGTTAGTCTAGGTTCGAATCCTAGTTCCCCAGCTAACATAAAGCCTTGCGTGACAAAAAGTTGCGCAAGGCTTTTCTGTTTCGAGCCGATTGAGCGATCTGGACCTTCGGCCCGCCGAGGAGACCTCATGACGCCTCGCCAGCGCGTCCTTGCGGCCTTACGACGTGAAGAGGTCGACGAGATCCCGTGGATCGAAGGGATCATCGGCAACGGGATCGCCTCGGCCGTCTGCGGGGAACCGATCCACGTCGAATGGTCGGTGGCCCCCGAGGGCTTTCCCACGATGCCCGGCGACCAGTTGGCAAGGGAGCAGAAGAAGGTCAGCCGCGTGTTGGGTACGGCCAACCTCCAGTTCTGCGCTTTTGCGCCGGTGTTTTGTCAGCGTCTGCGCAAGGCAGACGATGGATCGCCGATCCTGGTGGGCGACGGTCTGGTGAAGACGCGGCGCGATTTCGAACGGATCTTTCGGTTGCCGTCGCCGAGCGACGTCCGGTTCATCGCGAACGCCCGGGCGTTCATCGCTGCCAAGGAGAACGAGTCATGACGCGAGACTCTCGAACACGCGCTGCGCGGTCGGGCGGCCTGGCCCGCCGTGACTTTCTGGCCCGCACCGGGCGCATCGCGGCCGCCGCCACCTTGGCCGGAGCGAGTGTGCCCGCAGTCCATGCGGGTGAGGACCCTACGATCCGGTTGGCGTTGATCGGGTGCGGCGGGCGCGGAACCGGCGCGGTGGCCAATGCCATGAACTCGGCCTTCGGGCCGGTCAAGCTGGTGGCCATGGCCGACCTCGTCGAAAGCCGATTGAAAAGCTCGTACAAGAACCTCAGCGAGCGTTTCGGCAACCGCATCGACGTGCCCGCGGATCGGCGGTTCGTCGGGTTTACGGCTTACAAGAACGCCATCGATTGCCTCCGCCCGGGCGACGTGGCCATATCGCGGCCGGCCTCCAGTGGCGCCACAGCGAAAACCGCCAGGAGTTGATCAAACGCATCCGCGACGGCGCCGTGGGCGAAGTCCAACTCATCCGGGGCTACCGGATGCACGCGTGCGGCATCCTCGGCAAGAAACCGCCGCAACAGGACGAGTTGCTCTGGCAGATCGGCAACTTCGTGCATTTCCTTTGGGTCTCGGGGGGACTGTTCGCCGAGATGAACATCCACCAGATCGACGAAATGTGCTGGATCAAGGATGCCTGGCCCGTCGCGGCGCACGGGGTGGGCGGGCGCGTCGCGAACAGCGCCGATTGCGGCCAGAACTTCGACTCCCTTGCCGTCGAATGGACCTTCGCCGACGGAACCAAGGCAACCCACACCGTGCGCTGGCTCGGCGGACACTGCCACTCGGAATTCGCCACGTATATCCACGGCACCAAGTGCGCGGCGCAATTCAACACGTATGGGCTTCGCAAGGGAGAGACCACCCGCCTCTACAAGGATCAGCGCATCGGCAAGGAGACGATGGTCTGGGAGTCCCCGCCCGAGACCGTCAACTCCTGGGATGCCGAGTGGAACGTGCTGTTGTCGAACATCCGCAACGACAGGCCCCAGAACGAGACCCGGCGGGCAGCCTACTCGAATGTGGCGATGCTGATGGGCCGGGCGGCCGTGCACTCCGGCAAGGTGGTCACGTGGGATGAAGCCATGGCGTCCAATTTCCAGTTCTGTCCCAGCATCGACGCGATGGACTACCACAGCCCGCCGCCGCTTAAGCCCGACGCCCAAGGGCGCTATCCCGTGCCTATCCCCGGCGTCTGGTCGGAGCTTTGAAAGACCGGGGGCAGAGCGCCGATCTTGTCCAAGACCCGCGATGCGTGTCACCAAGCACCCCGTGGTGCGATAGACCATCTCGGAGTTCCCCAGGGGGAGCTTCCGAATTCCCGCGGCGCTCGCTTTCGATCAGTGTCGAAAAGCCTCTTTCACTTTGGGATCCAGGAGAACGACCAATGCCCAAAGACCGACAGGAAACCCCAGAAAAAGAACATACAGGCAGGGGGCTAGGGAGACCATCGCGGCAATGGCCGCGGCCACGGCCCACCGATAGTGGCGAAGGCTTCGCATCATGCTGCCGCCGACGATCATCAACATGCCCAGCGCCCCACTGAGGGCGAAATAGAAGAGCGCCGGCGGCTGGGGACCCGGGAAACCAGTCTCCCCGATGATTCGGATAAAGCAGAAGAGTGGGATCACCACGTAAGGCGTGCCGACGACCAGCAGCCCAAAGCCCGGCCAGGACACCGCGCGCATCGCGGCAGGCACGGCCTGACTGGGCGTCGCCACCGTGTGTGGGGCAGTTCGACGATCGGGCTCTTCCCGAACCAGCCATCGCAGCTTGGCGGCAACCGCATGGCTCGCCAGTCCGCTGAAGAAGCCACTGACCGTCACGCCAAACAGGATGGTGAACGCTGCCGGGTCCAGCGGTGATGCCTGGGAGACAAGGCAGACAGCCAACACCGGCAGCCCGCTGATGGCGGCGCTCACAACGGGAGTGACGACCATAGCGTACCGGGCACGCCGGGAAACGCTGCGCGCCCCGAGAAACGCGCCCGGCAGCCCGAGAACGAAAGCGATAACGGCTAGGAAAGGCAGTACCAGAGGAAGATCTCCAGCTTCAGGGAACGGCGCTAGCCGTGTGGCAGCAATGACGGCCCCCAGAATGAAGGCCGGGGTGCTTACCACCAACGCCACTCCCGCCCCCGCAACCATCGCCACGAGGGTTCTGATCGACGAACGCTCGATTCTCATGGGACACACCTCCCCTGGATCCAAGGCGGGGCCCCCCATTCACCGTCGGGTTCCCTGAGAGTTCTGGCGATGGCTATCGAGCGATATAACGGGTGGCCCTTCACCTGGCGTGGAACGGTCGGCCGGCGTGTCGGGAGGGCGTGGTCGCACCCCCGCGGGGCATGGCAGGCACAGCCCCGCGCTGGGGGCGTGTCGCCTGGGCCCGTCGTCGCCGCGCCGCTAAGGGCCTGTAAAACAATAAGTTGGGCAAACATGAGAGAGCAAGGGCGCTTGCGCT
>JANLFZ010000134.1:0-3786 GCA_024653385.1 Thermoguttaceae bacterium
ACCCCCCATGATAACCCAACGCGGTCCGCGTTGCCAGTGGGGGGTTGCCGGGCAGTCTTGCCGCGGCCATGCCGCGCTTGGGCCGTCGCGCGTACGGACGAGCGAGTCGTTTCCACCCTTCCGAGGTATCATGATGGCACGCAGGATTCTGAACCGCAAGGAGTTACGGCTGGACGACGAGGACTTGGAGCGTTTGGAGGCAGAGTCCGAAGAGGGGGAGGCGGAAGAGCGGCGGGAACCCAAGAAGGCCGTTCGCCGGAAGAGCCGCGCCAAGGCCGCCCGGGAGGTCCGCCTGAAGGCCTTCTGGGGCGTTTTCAACCAGGCCCTGGTCCAGGTGGCGCAGTTCGAGTACAGTCAGCGGGCGGAGGCGGACAAGAAGGCGCACGAGCTGAGCGAATCGAAGAAGGCCCCGCACTTCGTGCAGCTCATCAAGAAAGTGATCGAAGAGTAACTCCTCAACTCCGTCGGGAAGCGGTAGCCATGCACTTTGAACCAGGCCAGACTGTCGGGATCGATCTGGGAACGACCTTTTCCACGATCGCTCAGTTGAACTCGGACGGCGAGCCCGTTCCGTTGCCCAATGAGGACGACGAGGTCGAGACCGCCAGCATGATCCTGCTGACGGAGCGCGGCCACGTGATCGTCGGTCCCAACCGGGCCCGCGCCGCGCTGGAGGACCCCGAGCGCGTGGTCCAGTGGATCAAGCGGTACATGGGCGTGGCCGAATACAACCGGGTGTTCGACGGCCACGCGATCACGCCCGAGTTCCTTTCCGCCTTGATTCTCAAGAAGCTTCGCCAGGACGCCGAGAAGCGGATCGGCCCGATCGGCAACGCCGTGATCACGGTGCCCTACTACTTCAACGACCAGCGCCGCAAGGCCACGGAAGACGCGGGCCGGATCGCCGGCTTCAACGTGATCGACATCATCAACGAGCCGACCGCCGCCACGTTGACCTACGCGTGGCACCGGGGCGAACTGGGCGTCGGCCGCGGGTCCGACAAGCCCCGCCGCACCCTGATCTACGACCTCGGCGGAGGCACCTTCGACGTCACCGTGGTCCAGTACACGCCGACCCATTTCCAGGTGCTGGCCACCGACGGCGACGTCGAGCTGGGCGGCGTCGACTGGAACAACCGCCTCGTCGAGTACGTCTGCGATCAGTTCAAGGAGCGTTTCGGCGACGACCCGCGCGAGTCGCTCCAGACGATCCAGATCCTCCACAACGACTGCGACATGGCGAAGATCGAACTGTCGACCAAGCACGAGACCAAGATCCATTGCCGCCACAACGGCAAGGCGATGACCGTGCCGGTGACGCGCGAGCTGTTCGAGTCGCTCACGGCCGACCTGCTCGAGCGCACCGCGACCACGCTCGAACTGGTCGTCGAGCAGGCCAAGCTGACGTTCAACGACCTCGATGCGTTGGTTCTGGTGGGCGGGTCGACGCTCATGCCCCAGGTCCGGCGGATGATCAAGACGGTCACCGGCCGCGAGCCGTACACCGAGTTGGATCCGTACACCTCGGTGGCCAAGGGGGCGGCGATCCATGCCGCGATTCTCGAGGTGCAGCATCGCCACGGCGGCACGGAGCTGGCCGAGAAGGTCCACAAGATGCTCGCCTCGGTCCGGCAAGAGAACGTCAACTCGCACGCGTTGGGGATCATCGTCAAGGACCGGCACACGGGCGAGCACGTCAACCACGTGATGATCCCCAAGAACACGCGCCTGCCCGCCGAGGCCCGCCAGGTCTTCGTTACCCAGCGGCACGGCCAGCAGCGCGTGGCGGTCAAGGTGGTCCAGGGCGACGCGCCCGATCCCGACGCCTGCGCCGTGGTCGGCGAGTGCCTGATCACCGACCTGCCCGCGGATCTCCCCCAAGGCTCGAAGGTCGAGGTGACCTACTCGTTCGACCTCTCCGGTCGCATCCGCGTCAAGGCGCAAGACCTGACGACCGGCAAGGAGGCCAGCACCGAGATCGACCGACGCGGCGGCCTGAAGGAGGATCAGATCGACGCCTTCACCCGGCTGGCCGACGAGTACAAGGTCGAGTAGCTATGGCCAAGAAGCAGCTCGACGTCTACCGCGACTGGCTGGGCATCACGGAAACGGCCCGGCCGCTGAACCACTACCAGCTTCTGAAGCTCAAGCTGTTCGAGGACGACGCCGCCAAGATCCGCGCCGCCTACCGCCAGCTCAACGCGCACGTGCGGCGTTACGCCACGGGCGAGTACGGCCCGCAATCGCAGGCCCTGCTCAACGAGCTGACCAAGGCGATGCTCTGCCTGACGGACGCCCAGCGCAAGCGCGAGTACGACGTGACGTTGGGCCGCAAGGAAGAGGGAGAAGGCCGCCGCCGCTCGTTCGAAGAGACCTTGCTGGCCAACAAGGTGCTTACCGCGGAGCAGCTCAACAAGGCCCGGGCGTTCTCATTGACCGTCGGGCTCGAAATGCGCGACGCGGTCTTGCAGCAGCGACTGGCCACGCCCGAGGCGGTCATGCAGTGCTTTGCCGAGTCGCTCGGCCTGCCGTACGTCGAGCTGGGCGAGGTGAACCTCGACGAGTCGCTGATCCGCCGCGTGCCGGCCACGCTCGCCCGGCAGTACTCGTGCATTCCGGTGATGGTCGACGACAACCAATTGCTGGTGGCCTCGCCGATCCCACTGGTGCCGGCCGTCGAGGACCAGTTGCGCTTGCGCTTTGGCATGCCGGTCCGCAGCGTCTTGTGTACTCCGCGGAGCATCAACGAGTTGCTTCCCAAGTACTACTCGAAGGAGGCCATGGCGGCCGCGGCGTACGACGCGGCCGCGGCGGCTGCCGCGGCAAAGCAGGCCGCCGCGAAACAAGGTGCCGCGAAACAGGCCGCCACGGCGGCGAAGAAATCCGCCCCGGCCGCCGCTCCCGCCGAGGAAGACACCGACGAGCCCGCCGCGGCGGGCCAGAAAAACCCTCCCTGGGTCATCGCCGGGATCGTGGTCATGGGCCTGGTGATCCTTTTCCTGGCGTACAAGATGTTGTTCGGGTGAGCATGACCCCCGACGAATTCCGCCGCCACGGCCGCCAGGCGATCGACTGGATCGCCGATTACCTCGAGCGGATCGAGCAGTTCCCCGTGCTCTCGCAGGTCAAGCCGGGCGAGATCCGGGCGAAGCTGCCCCCCGAGCCGCCGGTCGAGGGCGAGCCGTTCGAGGCCATCCTCCGCGACCTCGACGAGATCGTGCTGCCGGGCATCACGCACTGGCAATCGCCCAACTTCTTCGCCTTCTTTCCGGCGAACAACTCGGGGCCTTCGATCCTCGGCGATCTCGTCTGCGCCGGCCTGGGGGTGCAGGGGATGCTCTGGGCCACCAGCCCGGCCTGCACCGAGGTCGAGACCCACGTGCTCGACTGGATGGCCGACCTGCTCGGTCTGCCCGCGCAGTTCAAGTCGGATTCGACCGGCGGCGGCGTGATCCAGGACACCGCCTCGTCGGCCACCTTGTGTGCGATTCTCGCCGCGCGGGAGCGCGCTACCGGCGGCCGGAGCAACCAGATCGGCGTGCGCAGTCCCCTGGTGGCCTATGCCTCGACCCAGGCCCATTCGTCCGTCGAGAAAGGGGTTCGGGTCGCCGGGCTGGGGAGCGAGAACCTGCGATTGATCGACGTGGACCATCGCTATGCGATGCGTCCCGACCGGCTGGCCGATACGATCGCCCAGGACCGTGCCGCGGGACGCATTCCCGCCATCGTCTGCGCCACGATCGGCACGACCTCGTCGACGGCGATCGACCCGGTGCCCGAAATCGG
>JANLFZ010000134.1:3796-13460 GCA_024653385.1 Thermoguttaceae bacterium
CATGGGATCTGGTTGCACGTCGACGCCGCGCTGGCCGGCACGGCCGCGATCTGCCCCGAGTTCCGGCACCTGCACGCGGGGCTGGAGCTGGCCGACAGCTACTGCTTCAACCCGCACAAGTGGATGTTCACGAACTTCGATTGCGACTGTTTCTACGTGGCCGACCGCGCGCCGTTGATCCGCGCCTTGAGCGTGCTGCCGGAGTACCTGCGCAACCGGGCCAGCGAGTCGGGCGCGGTGATCGACTACCGCGACTGGCACGTGCCCTTGGGACGCCGTTTCCGGGCCCTGAAGCTGTGGTTCGTGATCCGCTGGTTCGGGGTCGCCGGGCTCCAGCGGAAGATCCGCCGGCACGTGGCCTGGGCCCAGGAGTTTGCCGGCTGGGTGGCCGCCGACCCGCGCTTCGAACTGGCGGCCCCCGTGCCGCTGAACCTGGTTTGCTTCCGGTTGCGCGAGGGCGACGAGGCGAACCAGCGCCTTCTCGACCGGCTCAACGGTTCGGGACAGGTCTACCTGAGCCACACCCGGCTCGACGGCAAGCTGACGCTCCGCTTCTGCGTCGGCCAGACGAATACGGAGCGCCGCCACGTGGTGCGCGCGTGGGAACAGATCCGCGCCGGATAGCGCGGGAACTCACGGGCGCTGGTATCGCTTTTCCCCCCGCGCGATGGCTCGCCTTGCCGCGGCCTCGGCCTCGCGCAGCGCCTGGTACTTCGCCTCTTGCGCCAACTCGACCGGCGAGATCAACCGCGCCGCCGGCCGGCGCGCCAACGCCTCGCGCCCGGCCTCGATGATCGCCAGCGCCTCGCCGTAGCGCGGATCGGCGCGATCGAGCCGCTTGAGGCACGGGCTCAGCGCGGGCCGGGTGAAGTTCACTTGCGCGATCGCGCCCCGCTCGGCCAGCGGGATCCCCACAAGCCGGCTCAGCCGGTCCAGTTGCCGCGGGTCCAGCGGCGCCCGGCCATAAAGATGATCGCGGTACGCGCTTGCATAGTCGGGATAGTACGGCGCGTTGATGTCGATCCACGTCAGCACCCGATCGATGTCCTCGGGACCGAGCCTCACTTCGCGGTCGTGCTCGCGATGGGCGTGCCCTTCGAGCATCACCTTGGCCAGCACGCTCGCGTGCGAGCCCCACGACTTGGGCGGTTGCACCGGGGCAGGCCCGGCGCCGACGACGTTCACGAAACGCTTGCCGCGCAGCTCGATGTACGACGTGTTGAAAATCAGCGCGTGGTCGCCCGCCAGATTCAACACGTCGCCGGCCGGCTGGCCGAAATCGTGGCATCGCACGCAGTGCTTGTCGAAGACGGGCTGCACCTCGGCGAGGTAGTCGAACAGGCGGGGCGGGCCGTACCAGGGTTCGAGCCGGCTGGGCGCGCGGCGCAAGGCCAACGGCAGGTCGCCCGGCTTCGGGGGCGCCGGCGGGGTCGTGTTCCGCCCCTCGTGGCAGCCCACGCAACCGGTCGTCTCGCCCGGGCGGACGATCGTACCGCTTCGCATCGACTGGACCATGCGGCCTTGCGCGTCGAGAAGCTGGAAGTAGACGAACGTGTCGGCCGGCACGGTGAAATGGGCCGATCCGTCGGGCTCGACCGGCACGGTGCCCAAGATCCGCTTGTTGTTGAAGTCGTCCCACGCCATGCCCGGCGCCTGCTGGCCCGTGCCGCCGTCCCAGGCCGGGCCGGTCCAGAACCGTTTTTCGGGCGACTCGACCACGCGGAGCCGCTTCACGCTGCCGCGCGCCACCCGTTCCATCCCCGTGCCCGTGTACACGTCCGCGACCACGAAGACGCCCTCGTCTTCCGAAAGATTCGTCCGCGAGGGAATCACCGGCGGCCGGGGGCGCGGCGCCAGGGGCATCGGGTCGTAACAGCCCGGGCCTTCGACGTGCAACAAGATCTCGTTGCCGAACACGTCGAGCAGGTAGATGCCCATGCGCTCTCCCTCGCCCGTCATGCGCGAGCAGAGGAAATACTTGTCGGACAGGGGATACGGGTCTTCGTACTTGGGCCGGACCTGGATGAAGGTGTCGTAGTTGCCGCGGCCGACCAGGTCGATCGCGGAGTCGGGCCACGTGCGGACCACGGCCGGCTTGTCGTCGACGCCCCGCCGCCGATCGAGGATGCCCAGCGCCCCCCACGGCCGGTCGTGGCACGACGACAGCGTGGCCACGATCGCCTGCGTGCCGGGAATAGGCCGGGCATCGAGGACCGCGCCGGGCGAGTCCGTGCTGTTGCCGTACCAGACCAGCGGATGCGTGCCGTCGGGGTTCACGGTCCACACGCCCTGGGCATTGCCGAAGTTCCGGTCGACGTACTCCCAGCGATCGTAGAGGATCCGCCCGTCGGGCAAGAGCGCCGCGTGCCCCTCGTGGAGCGTGCTGTGGGCGATCTGGTGGAGGTTGGCCCCGTCGGCGTCCATCTTGAACAGATTGCCCATGATGTGCCGATTGCACATGCAGTATTTCGGCTCGCGCGTCGAGGTGAACACGATCTCGTCGGTGGGGAGATAGATCGGGTCGATGTCCGTCACGCCCGAGCCGAACGTGAGCTGCACCGGTTTGCCGCCGGGGCTCATCTCGTAGAGGTGATAGTCGTCGTCGCGGTCGCGCCGCAGGGCGAAGACGATCTTGCGGCCGTCGAAATGGACCTCGGGATCGCGTACGATTCCGCGGGGAACCTCGACGAGCGTTTCGACCGCGGAGGCGCCGCCGGGAACGAAGCGGATGGTCTTCATCGCCCCGCCGCCCTCGAAACTCGCCGTGTTGATCTCGCCGGTCTGGAACATCGTCTCGGTGTTGTGGTGGTCGGGCCGGTATTGGGGCCGCACGATGAAGAGGATCGGTTGCCCGCTCACCAGCGGATTGGCCACCAGCGCTTCGCGGCGGAGTTGCTCGTACTCGGCCTGGATGCGTTGGGCCTCGGTCCCGCTCGCCTTCGCGGCGCGCGATTGCAGATCGTCGAGCCGCCGTAGAAACTCGCCGGCGCGCCCATACCCGGCGCCGAACGTCGTGCTCAAATCGTCGATCGCGGCCCGCAGACTCTCCGCCCCGGAAAGCGTGGCCGCGGGCAATGAGGGGACCGCCGCAGTCGCGGCAAAACACCATGCTGCGAACCAGAAACCCAATAGCGAAATGCGGCCCGGCATGGGTCGGCTCCACAAAGGCAAAGGCGGGGAAATGCGGGCAGGCTGGGAGGAACCGTCGTAACCGTTCACTTCCGCACCACGTGCAAGATCCAGTCCTTCGACTGTTCCACGCCGGGGTAGTCCTCGGGCGGGCGAAACTCGCGGATCTCGCCGCCCCCCGTGGTGCCCGTGCGCTTGACCTTCTCTTCGGTCAAGTCGATCCAGCGGTACTCGAACGGCGTCTGGGCCGACGAGGGCCGAAGATCGAGCTTCGCCACGCCGCCCCAGCGCAGATACGCGACATACTCGCGCCCCGGCACGGCGGCGCAATAGTGCGACGGGTTTTCGAGGACCAGTTCGGGATGCGGCTCCAACTGCCACCATGCGATCTGGCGCAGGAACTTCGCCATGAAACTGACCGCTTTCGCGCCGGGATAGTCGAGCGTGTCGGTCCGGAAGTCCATTTCCATCGGCCACGCGCCACGACTGGCCGGGGCCTCGGGCACATGGGCTCGCCACACGTGGCCGCCCCCGTAGCTGTGCCCGGCAGCCCCGGAAAGCACCGCCGACCAAGCGCCGAACCGGATGTCGGCCGCCGTGGGGTTGCCCGCGATGAACTCGTACCAGGGCTCGGTCACGACGATCGGCTTGGCCGGCTGCTTGCGGTACGCCGCCTCGACGATCGTGGGAATCAGCTCGTTCCGCCAGCGGCCGTGGCCTGTTTGGCTCTGGTGGTAGTTCAGCCATGGTTCGTCGTGGACCACTTCGGCCGTGGACCATTGCGGGGCGGCCGCGCCGCCCTGCCATCCGGGCGGCGTGGGATGGGCCCCCAGGAGCCGCTCGTAAGGGTCCTCGGCGTCGATCAGACGCCCGAGGTCCTTCCAGAACGCCAAGCCCAGGCCGCCGTAGTCGTACATGTTGTACTCGCCGGCGAGCACCCAGATCACATGGTACGCGCCCAGGCGGTGGACCACGTAACGCCACCAGCGGCGCAGGTTCTCTTCGCCGATCCGCTTGCCCATGTCGGCTCGGGTCCACCAGGCGTGGATCCACACGGTGATGCCTTTGCTGTTGGCATATTCGATCATGCGCTCGACGTGCCGGATGCGCTCGAGGTCGGGCTTCGCGAAGGTGGCGTCGAGCAGCGAGCTTTCGCGTCCCCAACCGTTGCCCGCGAAGAAAAGCTGCCCCACGTTGAAACCCTTCGCGGCCCGATCGTCGACCAACTTCTGGAACCGCTCGAAGGGGATGCCCCGCTTGGTCCAGTTCCACCAGGTGTCTCCCAGCCAGAGCATCGGCGTTCCGTCCGCATACTCGAAGTACCGGCCGGGGCGCGGGCCGGTGCGGCACACGCGGACCAAGCCGCGGCGCGTCGGGTTCGCCTCCTTCTCGGCCGCGGTCCAGGCGACGCACTCGAACCGGCCGGTCTTGCCGTCCAGCCCGGGATCGCCCGAGCTGCTCCGGTAGGACCATGTTCCCGACGCGGGAGGCGCGAAGCGCGCACGCCACGTGCGCCCGCCGTCCCAGAACCCGTGGATCGCGATCTGGCGGCCCTGGGCCTCGCCGCTTTCGCCGCGGAAGACCACCTTCACGTGGCCGGGCCCGGCGTCCGGCAGGCCCTCGCGATACGGTTCGGCCAGATCGCGCTGGGCCGTCAGCTCGATCTCGAAAACCGTCCAAGGATGGACCTTGTCGGGATCCGACGCCCAAGCGGGCAAGCAGGCGGCAGCGACTGCCAGCCACACAGCGGTGTTCGTCGTTCTCGTCATGGCGGTGTTCCTTCGGATAGCGTGGCGATGCTGCCTTGCGACATCCCCCTGGGATGCGAGGCGCAAAGATCTACAGGAGATTGCACGATTCTGGGAGGCCACGCCGGCCGGGTTCACTCCTGTCCAAGGGCCCTGCCCAGCGTAAAGCGGAAATACAGCGACGTGTCGTCGGTGCCCGACCGGGCCGCCTCGAACACCTTGCGCATCTCGGGGAAGGCCGGCTGGGCCTTTTCGCCAAGCAGTTGGAGCAGGCGCGCGGCGTGGACGGCTGCATCGGGTTGCTTGCCCTGGAGGACGGCCGCCAGCACGCTCAAGGCCCGGGCGTTGGGCTTCTCGTCGAGCGAGGCCAGGGTGAAGGCCGCCTCGCAGCGCACACTGGGCGACGGGTCGTTCAGGGCCTCGACCAGCGCCGGGCGCGCCGGTTCGGCCCGAGCACCCGCCGCGCGCAGACCAACCGCGGCCCAGTAGCGGACCGCCGGCAACGGGTCGCGCAAGAGCCGGGCCTGGCGCTGCACCGCCTCGGGCCGGCCCACGAGGTCGGCCACCCGAAGGATGCGATCCAAGGGGTATTTGTCCGGCTGGCGTCCCAACTCGATGGGGGGCCGGCCTTCGGACAGCGCCTGGACTTGTTCCTCGGTCATGAAGGCCAGATCGCGGGTTTCGAGAACCCATTGCCGATGGAGCCGCCGCATCCGATCGAGCACCGCCTTGTGCCCCGGATCGGCCGCCAGGTTGTACACCTGGTGCGGGTCGGATTGGCTGTCGTACAGTTCCTCCAGCGGCTTGTTGGGACCGGCGTACGTCATGGGAATCGCATCGAGCTTTCCTTCGGCGGCAAGCCGGGTGATCTCGCGGCGCAGATCGCTCTGGTCGGAATAGCCTTCCGGCTGGTTCCACGACAGGTGCGGCATGTAGTTGCGCACATAGAGCCAGCGGCGGTCGCGCACCGACCGCGACAGATCGAAGGCCTCGTCGACCCGGTCGCGCGCGCCGTAGACCGCCTCGCGCGGCGGGCCGGCCTTCGGCCCCAAGAACGCCTGGCCCTGGAAGTATTCCGGAGCCGGCACCCCGCAAAGACTGAGCACCGTCGGAGCGAAGTCGACGAAGCTCACCAGCCGATCGGTGGCCGAGCCGGGCGGCGCCGGCGCGAGGTGCTGGAACTTCTCGGGAAACCGCACCAGAAGCGGCACGCGCAGGCCCGAGTCGTGCGGCAAGCGCTTGTGCCGCGGCAGCCCCGCCCCGTTGTCGCCGAAGAAGAACACGATCGTGTCGCCGGCCAGGCCGTCGTCGTCCAACTCCTTGAGGATTCGGCCGACTTCCTGGTCCATCACGGCGATGCAGTCGTAGTAGCGCGCCAGCGTCCGCCGTGCCAGCGGCGTGTCGGGATAGTACGGCGGCAGGACCACGCGGGCCGGGTCGGTGCGCTGGTCGGGAGCCAGGCGCGAACCGACCTTCGTCTCGAACTCGTCGAACGACCACACGCTCGTGCATGACTGGTGCGTGGTCATCAGGTTGAAGACGCTGAAGAACGGCTGGCCCGGCCGCCGCCCGCGCCAGTGCGCCTTGCCGTCGCAGCGGTCCCAGGCCCCGCGCACGAACGCCCGCTCGTCGGCCAGGTTGTAATCGGTCTTGCTGTTGTTCGAGCAGTAGTAGCCCGCGTCGCGCAGGTACGCCGTGAACCCGCGGACCTCGGGCGGGATGCGAATCCGCGAGCGCAAGTGCGGCGTGCCCAGCGTGGTGGCGTACATGCCCGTAATCAGACACGACCGCGACGGGGCGCAGACCGGCCCGGTGGCGAAGGCGTGGGTGTAGCGCACCGCCTGCCGGGCCAAGGCATCGAGGTGGGGGGTACGGGCCACGGGATCGCCGTAGCAGCCCAGGTGCGGATTCATGTCCTCCGCGGTGATCCACAAGAGGTTGGGACGCGACTGTGCGGCAATCGCCGAGATCGGCCAACCGACCCCCGCCACGAGGACCATCATCGCGACCAGGACCAGACATCGTGGGTTCATGGCGATCGCTCCAAGGAACCGTTCACGGGGACTATCCCGATTCTCGCGGCGAAGGAGCGCGAGAATGGGACTGTCCCCTCCGGGCGTGTATCCGCAAGCGGAGCCTACGGCTTCGGGCGCTCGACCTTCTGGGCGCGCAGGGCAAGGACTTCGCGCCGAGGCAGCGTGGGGAACTTCGCGTGGGGCTCGGCCTGATACCAGTAGGCCACCGAGGCGATGTCGTCCTCCAGCGGCAGGTAGCGGCCCGACTTGTCGGGCATCCAGCCCAAAGCCTGGATCGTCACCTTGAGGTCCTTCTCGAACCGCACCGGATCGACGATGTGCCAGCGGTAGAGTCCGAAGCGCTGGCCGGGCACGTAGATCAGGTCGGGAGGGAGCACCTGGGCCAGCCCGCTATAGGGCGTGCTGAACGTCTGGTACCGGCGCGTCTGGCGGTTTTCGAAGTTGTACGAGCCGCAGAAGTAGTCCTCGGTGCCGGTGCCGCAGATCGTGGGGAACTCGGCGTCGCCATCGAGGAAGAACTTGATCTCGCCCTCGCCCCACCAGCCCGGGCTATGGACCTCCCACGCCATGTACGTGCCCACGTAATGCCCCCGCCCGCGCACCCCGTCGAGAATCGTGTACACGGTCTTCGCCGGCAGCTTCGGCACGCGGCGGAACTGGGCATGGAAATAGGCCGCGTCGGCCGGCACGTCGGTCAGGGTGTAGTTGATCTGGTAGTAGAGCACCATGTCGCGCTCGTCGCGGTTTTCGAGCGTGATCTTGGCCTTCTTGCGGAACGGCATGGCCCAGTAGCAGTTGAACGCGCTGCCCGGGTTGACGCACACGGCCAGCGAATTGATCTGGCAGTACGAGCCCCAGCCGCAGGCGAAGAAGTCGCCCAAGGGCGTCTCGACCGAGGGCTCGGTTTCGTCGTCCCAGTAGAACCGGAGGATGTAGTAGCGGGTTCGGTCGATCGGGGCGGGGGTCATCCAGATCTGCTGGATCGCGCCCGAGCCGGCGATCTCGCCGAGCGTGAAGGTCGAGCCGGCCTTGATGCGCACCGAGGGCGAGATTTTCCACCCGCGGCCCAGGTCGCGGCCGGCGTACTTGCCGGTCCCCTCCTCGGCCATGCCCCCTTTGCCCTTTTCGCCGGTGAAGTTCTCGGGGCTGATGGATCGCGACTGCGCGTCGGACAGCCGGTAAAGGTTCCCGAGGTTCACGTCGAGGCCGTTCCACCGGCCCGGCGCCGGCGACTGGGCATACCCGGCCGCGGCCACCCAAACCACCATCGCCACCCCCAACGCCAGGGTTTGAAGACGCATCGACTGCTCCTTTCGTTTTCCCAGGAACCGTTCAGAGGCTGGGGACAAGCACATCCCACGGCACGACTACTGTTGTAAGCGCATGGAACCGCGGCATCAAGAGGGCGACCCGCGCGAAAGGTCCGTCACCCGGGGCGCCGGCCAAGCACATGCCCCGGCATGCGCGGGCAAACGACGGGCGGTTGATCCGCGTCGCGGCGAACGCTAGCATGGGACCGCTTGGCACCGGGGCGCTGGCCACACCCTTGCACCCGCATTCCCGTGGAGAAACGCAATGAGACATGTCGTATTGGGCATCGCCGCTTGGGCGCTGGTTGGTCCGTTGGTGGGCACGGCCTTGGCGCAGGCCCCCCCGGCGCGTTCGGACCGCCGAGGGTTCGAGTTCGGCGGCGCCCCGGAGTTCGACCGCGCGCCGGTGCCGAAAGACGAAGCCGAGAAGCGGGCCCTGGCCACCCTCGACGAGATGACCAAGGGCACCTGGTACCTCAATGTGACCACGCGCGAGGGCCGTGTGCTCCGGCAATTGACCGAGGCGGTCGGCGCGAAGCGCGTCGTCGAGATCGGCACGTCGAGCGGGTACTCGACGATCTGGCTGGCGCTGGGGGCGCGGGCGTCGGGCGGCAAGGTCTTCACCCACGAAATCGACCCCGAGAAAGTCAAACTCGCCCGGGCGAACTTCAAGAAGGCGGGCATGGACGACGTGATCACCGTGATCGAGGGCGATGCGCACGAGACGATCAAACAGCACAAAGAGCCGATCGACGTCGTGTTCCTCGATGCCGAAAAGAAGGGCTACGTCGACTATCTTGCCAAGCTGTTGCCCCTGGTGCGTCCCGGCGGCCTGATTCTCGGCCACGACATGCACCGCCCCATGCCCGACCCCCGCTACCTCGAGGCCATCACGACCAATCCCGCGCTCGACACCTCGTTCCTCATGATGGAGAGTTACGGAATCAGCATGACGGTGAAGAAGCGGTAGGAACCGTGATACCAAGGATTGCCGGCCGTAAGCGTTCACGGGGATTGTCCCGCTTGCTCGCGGCGACGGACCGCAAAAACGGGACTGTCGCCTTCGCGTATCTGCGGGACGGAACGGAGGCCGGATTCCGGGGCCACGCCCCCCAACCCGCCGCATTTGCGTCTTCGTCGCGCGTCGCACCCGGGGCGCGTCCCGGAGGGACGCACGAGAATAGCCCAGCGATTCATCGCTGGGTTGCCAACGGCGCGCGACTGGGATTTCCGTCCCGTAGGGACGGATGAGGCGCGGCCGTTCCCCCGGGGTTTCTACCGTCCCTCCGGGACGGAAATCCCGCGCGTCGCGTGGCACACCCAGCGCGGCTCGGGTGACACGCCCAAGGGACCCAGGGATGTGGCACTCTCGCGCCGACGGGTCGGGTGGCACGCCCAGAGCGAAGCGATGGGCGTGGGTTCGCCGACGCGGGCCACGCCC